>NZ_AJVB01000002.1:0-71329 GCF_000278445.1 Rhodococcus sp. R1101 | reverse complement strand
ACGAGGAAGGGCAGTGCGACGAAGGTCTGCGCGAGCACGACCGCCGTGGTGGTGAAGGCGATCTGCACGCCGAGCGCGTGGAGATGCTCACCGATCAGCCCCCGGCGTCCGAAGGTGTAGAGCAGGGCGATGCCACCCACGACCGGTGGCAGCACGAGCGGCAGCAGGACGAACCCGCGGATCACGGATATCCAGCGGAAGGGGCTGCGCGCGAGGACCACCGCGAGAGGCACGCCGAGCACGAGGCACAATGCCGTAGCGGCCGCGGAGGTGCGCAGGCTCAATGCGAGCGCGTCGAGGGACGCCGGGGACGTCACGAGCGACGGGAACGTCGTCCAGTCGACGGTGAGCAGCATCGACACCAGGGGCACGACGACGAACAGCAACCCGAGCGCGGCGGGGACGAACAACCACCGGGGTAGTCCCGTCGCGGTCACGGTATGCCGAAGCCCGCATCGGCGAGGACCGCCCGGCCGTCCGCTCCGGTGACGAAGCGCACGAAATCATCGGCGCGAGTGGCGTTGCCGGAATCCGACAGCCTTGCTATGGGATAGACGTTGACGATCTCCGCAGCCTCCGGAACGGAGACGACGGAGACGGTCTCGCCGGCGCTCGTCGCGTCGGTGACGTAGACCAGACCGGCATCGGCTTGACCCGAGGTGACCTTGCCGAGCACGTCGGTCACCGACGACTCCTCGGACACCGGCTCGAGGTCGGTACCGGCAGCCTCCTCGAGTCGCGTGGTGGCAGCACCGCACGGCACCTGAGGCGCACACACGACCACCGAGACGCCCGTGCCGGCGAGATCGGCGAACGACGTGATGTTCTCGGGGTTCCCGGGTTCGGTGACGATCGTGAGCGTGTTGGTCGCGAACGGGATCGGTTCACCGGTAACGAGTCCGGCCTCGACGGCGGAATCCATCGTGCGGGTGTCGGCGGAGGCGAAGACGTCGGCCGGTGCGCCCTGCTCGAGTTGGGTCTCGAGATCGGACGAGCCGGCGAAGGAGAACTCCACCGTCACTCCGGGGTTCGTCTGCTCGAATCGTTCGGCGATCTCGGTGAACGGAGCCCGAAGCGAGGCCGCCGCGTAGACCGTGAGGACCTCCGAGCCCCCTCCACCGCTGCCGCACGACGTCAGAGCCGCAGCGGCAGCGAGCACGGCGAGCGCCCGGCGCATCATTCGGCCCCTCCGGGTGTCTCGACGATGACGGTGGTCGCCTTCACGACGGCCACACCGATGCTGCCCGGCTCGAGACCGAGTTCGGTCACGGCCTCGGTGCTCATGAGCGAGACGACCCGGTGCGGACCGCACTGCATCTCCACCTGCGACATGACGGTGTCGGACACGACGCGCGTGACGAGTCCGACGAAGCGGTTGCGGGCGGAGCTGCCCACCCCGAGCGGGTCGGGGCCGGAGGCCGCCTGGGTGCGCGCGAACTCGGCCAGTTCGCCGCCGTCGACGGTCTTGCGTCCGGCGGAGTCCTTGCCGGCCTGCAGCAACCCTTGGTCGATCCAGCGGCGGACCGTGTCGTCGCTGACTCCCAGCAGCGCCGCGGCATCGCGGATCCGGATCGCCGTCACTCTTCTCTCCGCATATACGTCATGAACGACACGTTATATCCGCGTCTGCGGACAAACAAGGGAATCAGTAGACGTCGCGGACGTACCGCCTGTCGGCGGCCATCTGCTCGACGTACGCCGCGGCGGCGTCCCGGTCGAGCCGTCCGTGCGCCTGCACCACCTCGCGCAGGGCCGCGTCGACGTCCTTCGCCATACGGCCCGCATCGCCGCACACGTAGAAGTGGGCACCGTCCTGCAGCCATTTCCACACCTGCGCGCCGTGCTCGCGTATCCGGTCCTGCACGTAGATCTTCTGCCGCTGGTCGCGGGAGAACGCCAGGGCCAGTTCGGTGAGGAAGCCGCCCTCGTGCATCGACTCGATCTCGTCGCGGTAGAGATAGTCGGTCTCGGCTCGCTGGTCACCGAAGAACAGCCAGTTGCGGCCCGTGTGCCCGGCCTCGCGACGATCGTGGAGGAAACCACGGAACGGCGCGATGCCCGTGCCCGGACCGACCATGATCATGTCGGTCTCCGCCGCCGGCGGCCGGAAGTGATCGTTACGCTGCACGAAGATCGGAATGTCCATGCCCTTGCTGTGATCGGCGAGAAAAGACGAGCACACGCCCGCCCGGGAGCGACCCTCGAACTCGTAGCGCACCACCGACACCGTCAGCTGCACCTCGCGGGGATTCGTCCTGGGGCTCGACGAGATCGAGTACAGGCGCGGACGAAGACGACCGAGCAGCTCCTTCCATTCGACCCAGGGTGCCTTGAACGGGTACTCGGCGATGACGTCCATCGCCTGCCGCCCGTACAGCCACTGCTGCAGCTCGATCTTGTTGCCCGGTCGCAGTAGCTTCGCGAGTTCGGCACTGCCGCTCTGCTTCTGCACGAACCGGAGCAGTTCCGGTGTCACCCGGGTGATGTCGAGGTGACGCGTCGCGGCCTCCCGCAGCGGCACGGTGGGACGGTCGCCGAGTTCGACGGCGGTCTCCGCGTCGAGGGCCGTGACCTGGAGCCATTCGTCGACGGCTTCCGGGCCGTTCGTCGGCATCACCCCGAGGGCGTCGCCGGCCTCGTATTCGAATGCGGGATCGAAGATCTCGAATCCGAACTGGCGCACGTCCTTCGCCGAACCCGCGCCGCTGAGTGCGATATTGCGGGTGATCCGCGTGACGAGCGGCGAGTTGCGGGTGTAGACGGGAGAGACCGGAGCCGGCGCGGCCGAGGCAACCGGGGCCGTCGAGCCTCCCAGCATCGGTACGAGCGACTCGAGCCAGTTCTGTGCGCGCTCGTCCTCTCCGGGTTCGCAGTCGACACGCCCGGTCAGGCGGGTCGCGCCGAGAACACTCAGACGGTCGTCGACGCGACGTCCGAATCCGCAGAAATCGTCGTAACTCGAGTCCCCGAAAGCCAGTACCGCGTAGCGCATTCCGGACAGAACGGGTGCGGTGTCGGCGTCGAGTGCCCGCCAGAACGAACCGCCGTTGTCGGGCGGGTCGCCGTCGCCGAACGTACTCGTGACGACCACGAATTCCTCGATGTCCGCCAGCGTCGCGATATCGAGTTCGTTCAGTCCCGCCAGGCGCA
Organism: Rhodococcus sp. R1101; assembly: GCF_000278445.1. Taxonomy (NCBI): domain Bacteria; kingdom Bacillati; phylum Actinomycetota; class Actinomycetes; order Mycobacteriales; family Nocardiaceae; genus Rhodococcus; species Rhodococcus sp. R1101. Next base: position 68,179 of record NZ_AJVB01000002.1, on the reverse strand, counting down.
CCGCGCGACCGGCATCGCGCAGCCGCTGTGCACAACTCGCCGCGAAGGATTCGGCGTTGCCGGTCTGCGACGCCCAGGCCACCACGACGGCCGGCCCGTCCGGCACCGCCTCACCGGGGGTCGCGTCGGGAGCCGGAACCGAGTGCGCGTACATTCCGGCGAGCAACCCGTCCACCCAGGCGCGCTTGTCGGCCGGGAACGGCGCGGTCGCCGGAAGTACCGGTGTCGCAGCGACATCCGTAGTTCTGAGTCCGGCGAGCAAACCGGCGAGATAACCGCGTTCGGCGTCGTCGAAGGTCGGCGCGGGAATACTCTCGAGCCCCAGCACCGTCTCGAGGCGATCGATCACCGAGCCACCCTCGAGTACCGGTTCGATTCCGCTCGCGACCTTACGCACCGATACGGCGCAGACCTTGAACTCGGGTTGCAGCGAGGCCGGGTCGACGGCGTCGTTCGTCACGGCGTTGACGGCGAGGTCGTCGCCGAACAGGTCGTTCCAGTGGAAGGGCGCGAAACAATTACCCGGCAGCACCCGATCGGTGACGGCGGCGGGCAGCACGGCCCGCCCCCGACGCGACGCGATCTCGACGCGATCACCCTCGACGATCGACAGGCGTCGGGCGTCCTCGGGATTGATCTCGACGAACGGCCCGGGATTCAGCTTGGTGAGTTTCTCGACTTTCCCCGTCTTGGTGAGGGTGTGCCACTGGTGCTGGACCCGTCCGGTATTCAGGACGAACGGGTGCTCGTCGTCGGGCATCTCCGCGGCGGGCATGTGCGGTCGCGGGAAGAAGCGGGCACGGCCGTCGGGGGTCGCGAACGCCAGGCGCGGTCCGGAACCGTCCTCGCGCACCACCGGCGTCCGGCTCGTCCCGTCGTTGAGATAGCGGACGGGGTGACGTGTCTCGGTCGACTGCGGCGGGCACGGCCACTGCACCGGTCCTTCCCGCAGCCGGTCGTAGGTCATGCCGCGCAGGTCGTATCCGGTCTGCGGGTTCGCGAATCCGGTGATCTCCTCGAAGATCTCCTCGGCACTCGAGTAGTCGAAGGCATCGCCGAAACCCATCTCCTGCGCGACCCGCGCGATGATCTTCCAGTCGGGCAGCGACTCGCCGACGGGTTCGACGGCCTGCTGCAGGAGATTGACGGTGCGGTCGGATCCCACGGTGACGTACTCGGATTCGGCCCACAGAGCAGCGGGGAGGAGAACGTCTGCGTACGAAGCCGTTTCGGTTTCGAGATAGACGTCCTGCACGATCACCAGGTCGGCCTTCCCGAGCGCCTCGAGAACGGTGGACCGATTCGCTATCGACGCCACGGGATTGGTGCAGATGATCCAGCACGCCTTGATCTCTCCGGCCGCCATCCGCTCGAACATGTCGACGGTGCCACCGCCGCCCTCGGTGCGCAGCGTGCCGCGCGGCAGCGACCAGCGGTCCTCGACGAACGCGCGGTCGTCGTCGGAGAGGACACTGCGCTGCCCCGGCAGACCCGGCCCCATGTATCCCATCTCGCGGCCACCCATGGCGTTGGGCTGGCCGGTGAGGGAGAACGGCCCACTGCCGGCGCGGCAGATCGCTCCGGTCGCAAGGTGCAGATTGCAGATCGTGTTCGTGTTCCACGTGCCGTGGGTGCTCTGGTTCAGACCCATGGTCCAGCAACTCATCCAGTCGCCGGCCTCGCCGATCCACTGCGCCGCCGTGCGGATGTCGGCCTCGGCCAGACCGGTGACCTCGGCGACGAGGTGCGGTGGGTAGTCGGCGAGGAAGGACTCCATCGCGTCCCAGCCGTCGGTGAACTCCTCGACGAAGGCACGGTCGACGTGCCCGTTCTCGACGATCAGATGCAGCAGTCCGTTGAGCAACGCCAGGTCGGTGCCCGGCACGATCTGCAGGAACAGGTCGGCCTTGTCGGCCGTGGCGGTGCGCCGAGGATCGACGACGATCAGCCGCGCTCCCGCCTTGACCCGATCCATCATGCGGAGGAAGAGGATGGGATGGCAGTCGGCCATGTTGGAACCCGACACGAAGAAGACGCCGGCGTGGTCGAAGTCCTCGTACGAGCCGGGCGGGCCGTCGGATCCGAGCGACTGCTTGTACCCAGTGGCAGCGCCGGCCATGCACAGTCTCGAGTTCGACTCCATGTGCGAGGTGCGCAGGTATCCCTTCGCGAGCTTGGTCGCGAGGTACTGGGCCTCGAGGGACATCTGTCCCGAGACGTAGAGGGACACCGCATCGGGGCCGTGGGCCGCGACGATGCCGCTCAGGCGCCGCGCGGTTTCCGCGATCGCATCGTCGAGAGGGAGCGGGGCGACCTCGGCCGCCCGCTCGGAACGCATCCACGCAGTCGCCAGCCGGCCCCCGGCGGCGAGCATTTCGGCGCTCGTCGCGCCCTTCGTGCACAACCGTCCCCTGTTGGCCGGATGATCCTTGTCTCCGTATGCCCTCACCACTCGTCGATCGCCCGTCACCGGATCGACGGCGACATCGAGGAGCATCCCGCATCCCACACCGCAGTAGGAGCAGGTGGATTTCACCGTGGTGATCTCGTCCTGCATCCCGCAACTCCTAGACACCGTCTCGACTACGCCGGTGTCCATGCTGGAGAACAGGTGTTGCCGTGGCGTCACCCGCGGTGAGCACGCGGTGACATCTGGCTCACCTCGCCGTCACGGCAGTGTGAGATGACGCCGTCACGGCGATGTGAGATCAGGCCTTCTGCTGGTGCGCCCACCACTCGAGCAGCGCGGCCTCGGCCTCGTCGCGCTCGAGCGGACCGCGATCGAGCCGGAGCTCCTTGAGATAGGTCCACGCCTTGCCGACCGTCGGACCTGCGGGGATCCCGAGAAGCTCCATGATCGCGTTGCCATCGAGATCGGGCCGCACCTTGGCGAGATCCTCCTCGGCGGCGATCCGCTCGATCCGTTCCTCGAGTCCGTCGTAGGTGGACCGCAGGGCAGCGGCACGACGCTTGTTGCGGGTCGTGCAGTCGGCGCGCACGAGCTTGTGGAGCTTCGGCAGCAGCGGCCCGGCATCGTGCACGTATCGGCGGACCGCCGAATCCGTCCACTGGCCCTTGCCGTATCCGTGGAAGCGCAGGTGCAGGAACACCAGGCGGCTCACGTCCTCGATCATCTGCTTCGAGTACTTGAGCGCGCGCATGCGCTTGCGCACGAGTTTCGCGCCGACCACCTCGTGATGGTGGAAGCTGACGCCGCCGTGCGGCTCGTTGCGCTTGGTGCCGGGCTTGCCGATGTCGTGCAGCAGCGCGGCCCACCGTAGGACGAGATCGGGGTCGCCGTCCTCGAGAGCGATGGCCTGCTTCAGCACGGTCAGCGAATGCCAGTAGACGTCCTTGTGCTGGTGGTGCTCGTCGATCTCGAGTTTCATCGCGGGGATCTCGGGGATCACCCGCTGCGCGAGCCCCGTCTCGACCATCGTGTCGATGCCCTCGATCGGGTAGTCGCCGAGGATCAGCTTGTCGAGCTCGGCCTGCACCCGTTCCGCGCTGATCCGCAGGATCTCGTCGGCCATGGCGACGATCGCGGTGTGCACGCGCTCGGTGAGGGCGAATCCGAGCTGGGAGACGAAGCGCGCCGCACGGAGCATGCGCAACGGGTCGTCGTGGAAGGAGTCCTCGGGCTTCGCGGGGGTGTCGAGCACGCCGGCGAGCAAGGCGTCCATGCCGCCGAGGGGGTCGACGAACTCGCCCGCGCCGTCCGCTCCGATGCGCACGGCCATCGCGTTGACGGTGAAGTCGCGGCGCACGAGATCGTCCTCGAGACTCGTGCCGTACTTCACGATGGGGTGGCGTGTGACACGGTCGTAGGCGTCGCTGCGGAAGGTGGTGATCTCGAGTTGCTCGAGTCCCTTCACCGCACTGATCGTGCCGAAGTCGATGCCGGTGTCCCACTGATGGTCGACGAATCCGCGCAGCAGCTCCTGCACGACCTCCGGACGCGCGTCGGTGGTGAAGTCGAGATCGGTGCCGAGGCGACCGAGCAGCGCGTCGCGCACGCTGCCCCCGACGAGATACAGCTCGTGTCCGGCGTCGGCGAACCGCGCACCCAGCGGGGCGAGGATGTCGGACAGATCACGCAGAGTGGCCTCGGCTCCGGCGAGCAGCCGGGTACGACGGTCGGTGTCCGCGGTGGGGGAGTTCACGTCTTTGCACCTTACCGAGCAGCACGTTCGTGTGGTTGAGCCGGGACCGACGTCGGTCCATCTACTATCTATGAGGTGTCGCCCGCCGAACGTGCCAACCGTAACCGCCGCAGCTCGCGGCGGCGTGGCGCGGGCACCAAGAAGACCGCTCACGGCGCTTCACCCGGTTCGTCCGCTTCGCCCGGACCCCGCATGCGGACCGTCCGCGAGACCTCCGCGGGAGGTCTGGTGGTCGACGGACTCGGCGGGCCGCCCGAGAAACTCTGTGCCGCGCTGATCGGCCGCACCGACCGCCGGGGCCGCCTGCTGTGGTCGTTGCCGAAGGGTCACATCGAGCACGGTGAGACCGCCGAGGAAACCGCCATGCGCGAGGTCCACGAGGAGACCGGGGTGCGCAGTGCGGTCCTGGCCGAACTGGGCAGCATCGACTACTGGTTCGTCACCGAGGGGCGCCGGGTCCACAAGACCGTGCACCACTACCTGCTGCGCTATCTGGGCGGAGAACTCTCCGACGCGGACGTCGAGGTCACCGAGGTGGCGTGGGTGCCGCTGCGGGAACTGCGGAACCGTCTGGCATACGCCGACGAGCGCAAACTCGCGGACATCGCCGATCGGCTCATCGCCGAGATGGATCAGAAGCGGCTCCCCGACGTCGACGAACCGGGGGCCCCACGCGGATGACGGTGGTGGTGTCCCGGGCGGGCGCCGCGGTGCTCGCCGTGCTCGTACTCGTCCTCACAACGGCAGGCGTGACGCCATTCCTGCCGGCGGCTCTTCTCCCGACGGCGACGGCGGATCCGGCGGCGGCGCAGATCGACCCCGACCAGCCGCGCTTTCTCGAGCTGAGCATCGACGAGGTGACGCCGCAGACCGTCACGCTCACGAGTGGGTCCGTCGTCAGGGTCCGCGGCACGGTGACGAACATCGGCGACCGGGACGTCGAGGACGTCTGGGTGCGACTGCAGCGCGCACCGGTGATCTCGGATTCGGCGGCCCTGCGCACCTCGCTGTCCCTCGACCAGGCCGGATTCGACACGGTCGGCGAGTTCGAGGAGGTCGCCGACCGGCTGGAACAAGGTGAGCGCACCGACTTCGAACTCGAACTGCCGCTGCGCTCCGACCTGGTTCCCTCGCTCGACATCGACACTCCCGGCGTCTATCCGCTGCTGGTGAACGTCAACGGGGTCCCCGAGTACGGCGGCGCGGCCCGGCTCGACGATGCACGCTTCCTGCTGCCCGTGCTCGCGGTTCCCGCGAGCGACGAGATCCCCGCGGAGACCGGAACAGGGAACGGCGGGTCGCGGGGCACGACCCGCTCGTCCGACGGCGGTCTGCTCGACAGCGACGAGAAGTCGTTCCCTGCCGTGCCGCCCGATGTGTCCCGCCCCGCCGCGGTCACGATGCTGTGGCCGTTGGCCGACCGGCCCCGGCTCGCCGCCGGCGTGGCCGGTTCCGGCACCGAACCCGTGCGGCTGATCGACGACGACCTCGCGGTCTCGCTCGCCGAGGGCGGGCGGCTGGACGGCCTGCTGCGCGCCGTCGAAGACACCGCTCGCACCGAGCCCCGCGTCCTCGAGGGACTGTGCCTGGCCGTCGATCCGGATCTCCTCGTGACCGTGGCGAACATGACACGCGACTATCTGGTGGTCGACGACCCGGACGAACCGACCGGCGACGCACGGCCGGGAACGGGCACGGACGCCGCGGTGGCGTGGCTCGGACGGTTGCGCGCCCTCGCTGCGACGACCTGCACGATGGCGGTGCCGTTCGCCCAGGTCGATCTCACCGCCCTCGCCGACCTCGCCGACTCGTCGCTCACCGAATCGGCGCTCGGGTCACCGGCAGCGATCGTCGATTCGATCCTCGGCATCACCTCCACCCCGGGCGTGGTGTGGCCCGACGCCGGTGTCCTCACCGAGAAGACCGGATCGATGCTCACCGCCGACGGCCCGGCGACCGCCCTGCTGTCCGACAACGCCGTCGAAGGCGGTCGCGCCCTGCTCGCCGGCACCACATCGGCGTCCACCGCGCCGGGTGGCAACGGCTTCCGGATCTCCGGTGTCTCAGGACTCACCGCCGCCCTGTTCGACTCGTCCGGTTCCGCGGCACTGGCGGGAATGGGCACCGACCCGCAGACACCGTCCTTCGTCCCCGCCGCGGCGCGCTACGACCTGACCCGCGATTCCTCCACGGCCCGCCTGCAGGATTCCCTCGGGGCGCTGGCCTGGCCCGCCCTCGTGCCGACGGTCAGCGAGGCCACCGGGGAGCCACCGCCGGCCGCGGGCCGATCGGTGCTGTTCGCGCCGCCGCAGAACTGGTCGGCGTCACCGGACGACGCCGCCGCCGTGCTGTCCATGCTCTCCACGCTCGTCCGGTCGGGTCTGACCACACCCCGCCCCTTCGCCGCGCTCGTCGACGCGGCCGCGAGCACCGCGAACGATCCGACCGCCTCGCTGCTCGTCTATCCCGAGCAGGCGATCACCGACGGTGCCTCGGCTGCCGTCGTGTCCGAGGCCGAGGAACAGATCCACCGCCTCGACGCGATCCAGACCGCGCTCGTCGAGGACCCGCAGGCCCAGCTCACCCCGCAACAGTTCACTGCCCCCCTGCGCGAGGACCTGCTGCGCGCGATGACCCTGGCCGGTCGTCGCGGCGACGACGCCGACGGCGCCTATGCGACCGGCGAGCACCGTGCCGCCGAGGTGCGCGAGGCCGTCGACGACATCTACGACGCCGTGACGGTGATCTCGACCGGCGGTGTCTACACCCTCACGTCCGAACAGAGTCCGCTGCTACTGACGGCCCGCAACGACCTGCCCGTGGGCATCACCGTGCGCCTGCAGGTGGACGTGCCCGCCGCGGTGGACGTCACCGATATCGGGCCCACCCAGCTCCCGCCGCGCGGCAGCCGCACCCTCACCGTGCCGGCGCAGATCAGCGACTCGCGGAAACTCGAACTGGAGTTCGCGCTCACCACCGAGTCCGGCCTGCCGCTCGGCAGCCCGACGACGGTGACGGTACGTTCCAATGCGTACGGCCGGATCCTCGCCGTCGTCACGGGGTGTGCAGGAGCGCTTCTGCTGTTCCTGGCGGGCAGGCGACTTCTGCACCGGTTCCGGGGAGAACCGGACCCAGCCGACGAAGGGTATGAGAAATGACCGGGAACTCCACACGGGACGACGTGGAGACACACCCGAACCCGGGCCCGCCCGACTCGCCCACCACGTCACCGGACGTCACGGGTGCCGGTGCGGGTCGCCGCAAGCCGCAGAGTCTGCTGGCGGCGACCGGCTCCATCGCCGTCGCGACCCTGGTCAGCCGTATCACCGGCTTCCTCAAGCAGCTGCTCGTCCTCACCCTGCTCGGTGCGAGCGTCGCGTCGTCCTTCACCGTGGCGCACCAGATCCCCAACATGATCTCCGAGCTGGTACTCGGTGCCGTCCTGACCTCGATCGTCGTTCCGGTGCTGGTGCGGGCCGAGAGGGAGGACCCCGACGGCGGTGAGGCGTTCGTCCGCCGGTTGTTCACCGCGGCGCTCGTGCTGCTCGGTACCGCCACGGTTCTCGCCGTGGCCGCGGCCCCGGTCCTCACCACCCACGTCTTCCTCGACGAGTCCGGCAAGGTGTCGACGTCGCTGACCACGGCGCTGTCGTACCTGCTCCTGCCCGCGATCATGTTCTACGGGTTGTCGGGCCTGTTCACGGGCATCCTCAACACCCGGCAGGTGTTCAAGCCGGGCGCGTGGGCCCCGGTGTGCAACAACCTCGTGGTGCTCACCGTGCTGGTGATCTACTACCTGATGCCGGGTGAGATCACCCTCGATCCGGTGCGGATGAGCGATCCGAAACTGCTCGTCCTCGGTGTCGGTGTGCTGCTCGGCGTGATCACGCAGGCGATGTGCCTGGTACCCGCGCTCCGCCGCGAGGGCATCGATCTCAGGCCGCTGTGGGGTCTCGACGACCGGCTCCGGCAGTTCGGTGGCATGGCCGCCGCGATCGTGCTGTACGTGCTGATCAGCCAGGCCGGCATGGTCTTCGCGACCCGCGTGTCGTCGGGCGCCGACGAAGCCGGTCCCGCGATCTACAACAACGCGTGGCTGCTGCTGCAGCTGCCCTACGGCGTCCTCGGTGTCACCGTGCTCACCGCGATCATGCCGCGGCTGAGCCGCAACGCCGCCGCGGACGACACCCCGGCCGTCGTCGACGACCTGTCCGTCGCGACCCGCCTCACCATGATCTCGCTCATCCCGATCGTCACCTTCCTGACGATCGCGGGCTCGCAGGTCGGCGCCGCGCTGTACGGCTACGGCAACTTCGGCGACAGCAACGCCGAACGTCTCGGCCAGGCAGTGAGCTGGTCGGCGTTCACCCTCATCCCGTACTCCCTGGTCCTCATCCACCTGCGCGTGTTCTACGCCCGTGAACAGGCCTGGACCCCCACCTGGATCATCCTCGGCATCACCGCCGTCAAGATCGGTCTGTCCGCACTGGCACCCGTCGTGGCGGCGAACGACGAGCAGGTGGTGCTGCTCCTCGGCGCGGCCACCGGCATCGCATTCACCGTCGGAGCGTTCATCGGCGGCTATCTGCTGCACCGCACGCTCGGCGACCTGCAGATGGCGAACGTCGGCCGTACGGTCTGGCATGTCGTGCTCGCGTCGCTGGCCGCGGCGATCGTGGTCCTGATGACCGACCGTCTCCTACAGCTCGACGCACTCGCCGACCGCTTCGGGGGCATCGGCTCGCTGGTGCGGGTCGGGCTCGACGGTGTGCTGATGGTGCTCGTCGCCCTGGTCGGGATGTACCTGCTCAAGGTGCCGGAGATCCTCGCGATCGAGGCCGCCGTGCGCCGGAAGGTCGCGGCGCTGCGCGGTACCGCCCCGGCCGAGGAGGCACCGGCCGAACCCGACACCGGAACGACCGCCGGCGAAGCACCCGCCCGCGTCCCGCGTCCGCGCTACGCGGAATCGGATGCCGAGAAGACCGTCGTCCTGCCGCGTATCGACTACGGCGAGTACGGCGTCGGACCTTATGACGCCATCACAGAGGTCATGCCCGTCATCAGGGACGTGCCCGGTCGCAACAATGCACACGGACAACTCCCGTACCCTGATCAGCAGCAGGTACGGTCCGGGAGCCGGCGACCACGGTTCTTCGCGGCCCCCAGCGGCGACCCGCGTCTGCACACCGGAAGTGGACGAGTCGACAACGAAGGAGTGAGGGTGAGCGACGACCACGCTGCCGGCAAGTCCACCATCGATGCCGCCACGCGGCAGACACCTGCCGATGCCGCCGCACGGCAGAAACCTGCCGGCAAGGACGGCGGCCGTCCGCCGCGCGATCCGAACCTCGACACGGGTGTCATCCCGGTCGGATCCCCGCAGCTCCCGCCGATGCGCGTCACGGGTCCGGCCTCCCAGCCGCGCCGCCCGATGCGCGGCCCCGACCTCATCGCCGGCGCCTCGGTCGCCGGTGGTCGCTACCGGCTTCTCGCGCCGCACGGCGGAGCGCGCGGTCTGCGCTTCTGGCAGGCACTCGACGTCAAGCTCGACCGTGAGGTAGCGCTGACCTTCGTCGACGCCGAACAGCGTGCAGCCGACGGCACCGGCCCCGATTCCCCGCAGGCCGTGCTCTCGCGCACCCTGCGTCTCGGTCGAATCAACTCGCCCGGCCTCGCCCGCGTCCTCGACGTGGTGCGCGGCAGCTCCGGCGGCATCGTCGTCTCGGAGTGGACCCCCGGCCGGTCGTTGAAGGAGATGTCCACCACCGAGCCGTCGCCGATCGGTGCTGCCCGCGCGATCCGCGCACTTGCGGCCGCGGCCGAGGCGACGCACCGTGCGGGCAGCGCCCTGTCGATCGACCACCCGGACCGCATCCGGATCAGCGTCGCCGGCGACGCCGTGCTGGCCTTCCCCGCGACGTTCTCCGATGCCGACGCGATGGCCGACGTCCGCGGCCTCGGTGCGAGCCTCTACGGACTCATGACCGGGCGGTGGCCGCTGGGTGAGCCGACGGCTCCGGGCGGCGCCCCCGCCCCGCACCACAGCGGTGCCACCATCGGCGGGATGCCGGAGGCCGACCGCAACGCGGACGGTGTCCCTGTGGAACCGCGCATCCTGCGTCCCGATGTCCCGTTCGAGATCTCGGCGGTCGCGGTGCGCGCCCTGTCCGAGGACGGCGGCATCCGTACCGCCGCCACCGTGCAGCACATCCTCGATCAGGCCTCGGTCGTCGACCAGAAGACCGAGATGATCCCGGCGCTGCGGATCGGGCAGCGCGCTGCCGCCGCCGAGTCCCATGCGCTCGCGGATCCCGAGGCGCTGGAACAGAAGAAGAAGCACTCCCAGCGGATGCTCATCGCGCTCGCCGCGCTCGGTGTCACGACGGTGCTGCTGCTCGCGCTCATCGGATGGTGGATCGCGAACCTGCTCGCCGGCGACGCCGACGACGCCCCGCTGACGAGTCAGGAGTTCGGCCTGACCTCCACGGCCGAGGCACCCGCAGAAGACGGGCCGGGTGGCGGGCAGGCCGAGGCTGCGCCGCCGCGGCCCGCCGCGACCGCTCCGGTCTCGGCGCGCTCCGTGTCGGTGTTCTCCCCGCAGGGCACACCCGACTCGCCGGCCACCGCGTCGCAGGCGATCGACGGCGATCCGTCCACCTCGTGGAGCACCGACGCCTATTTCGATCCGTTCCCGTCGCTGAAGAACGGTGTCGGACTTCTGTTCACGCTCGCCGACGCATCGGAACTCTCCTCGGTGACCGTGACCACCGACATGCCGGGCACCGTTCTCGAGGTCCGCAGTGCTCCCTCCGAGTCGACGTCGCTCGATCAGACGCAGGTGATCGGTTCGGGCACACTGGCTTCCGGTGAGACCACCATCCCGGTCGAGTCGGACGGGCAGACCTCGCACGTGCTGCTGTGGATCACCGATCTGAGCTCGAGCGGCGGAAGCAACAAGAGTTCCATCTCCGAAGTGGAATTCACCACCGCAGGCTGACCGCGGACAGCCGGGCGGAACGGTCCGGATCGGCTACCATCCGCGCGTGCGAATTTTCGGGGGGATCGCAAAACTCGCCGTGCCCGACGGGGGTATGAACGACGGCTGTGCTGTGCCGGACGGGGTGGCAGCGGACGGGGTGGCGTCCGATGGTGTGGTGTCGGATGTCGAACTGCTCGCAGCACACGTCGCGGGCGACCGGCACGCCTTCTCCACCTTGCTGGCACGACATCACGACCATCTGTGGCAGGTCGCGCGGCGGACCAGTTACTCGAACGAGGACGCGGCCGACGCCTTGCAGGAGGCGCTGCTCGCGGCGCATCGGCGGGCGTCGAGCTTCCGGGAGGACGCCGCGGTACGCAGCTGGTTGCATTCGATCGTCGTCAACGCGTGCCTCGATCGCATCCGCCGCAATCGCGTACGCGTGACGGTCCCGTTGTTCGAGGACGATTCGCACGACCTGCGTACGGCCCGCGACCCCATCCGCGACGCCGAGGTGGCACTCGACATCGAATCCGCCCTGTTCGCACTGCCACCCGAGCAACGAGCGGCTGTCGTCGCGGTCGACGTCGAAGGTTTCTCCGTCCGGGAGGCCGCGCGGCGCCTCGGCATCCCGGAGGGCACGGTGAAGAGCCGGTGTGCCCGCGCGCGGAGCCGGCTCGCGGTCCTTCTCGACGACCTTCGCACCGACGGGAACCGATTGTGATCCGCCTCCGTCTTACTCTGGTGAGGGATGCCGAGCCGCGGAGGAGAGTCGCGCATGAACGAGGACGATATGCGCCCGTCGTACTCGGCCGAGGTGCCTCCGTCGTACTCTGCCGGGATGCGTCCGCCGTACTCCGCCGAGTTGCTCGCCGATCTGCACGCGGGTGTCCTCGAGGAGGCGTTCGCGGACCGGTTGTGGCCGCTGGTACGTCGCGATCCCCAGGCCGTCGCGTATCTGGCGCGACTCGATGCGACCCAGGCGCGGTTGTCGGCCCTGCGCGACGCTCCGTCGAAGGAAGCGATTCCGCCCGAGATCGCCGCGCGGATCGAGTCGGCGCTCGCGGAAGACCGGCCCACCCCGTCCCGGATGCTCGCGCAGCGTCGAGGGTGGGCGATGGCCGGTGTGGGGGTGGCTGCCGCGGTGGCGGTGATGCTCGTGATGGTCGTGCGCGGAACTGTTCTCGGCAACGATGATCCGGCCCGGATTCCCGTCGCGGCCGCGGAGGACGAGACCCTGCTCGAGCCCTCCGCCCTGCGGACGATGATCGGTGAGACCGAGCCCGGTCTTCTCGGCGGCCCCGATCGTCTCCGGGAATGTCTGGACGCGAACGGTTTTTACGGGCAGGCACCTCTCGGTTCACGCACCGTGCGGTTCGGGGACGACGATGCCGTCCTCGTCCTGATGAGCGGTGCCGACGCTCCGGCATTGACGGCGCTGGTGGTCGGGACGGACTGCGACGCAGACAATCCCGCAACATTGGTCCGGAAGACGATCGGCTGACGGCGCACCGCCTCCGGTCAGCGTTCCGCCACCGTGGAGAGCAGTTCCAGGATCCGGGTGCGCAGGGCGGGCGTGTCGTCCTCCGCGGCGATGAGCCCGGCGAACAGCGCCGACCCCGCCGCCATCACGAGCACTGCCTTGGCATCGATCTCGACGTCCGAATCCTCACCGTCGACGAACAGGGCGGTACTGGGCCCGCTGAACGTGCGCCAGAGCGTGTTGCGGAGGTCGTCGTGGTCGCGCAGTGCCGCGAGGAGCCCTGGCAGCGCTGCGCGGACCTCGGCTCGTGAGAACAGCTCGATGCTCCCGGCGACCACCCATTCGATCCAGCCCTTGCGATCGATGCCGTCGTAGGGCGTCAGGTCGGGTGCGGATCCGAGCAGCGCGTCGAGCACCAGGTGGGCCTTGGTCGGCCATCGGCGGGTGAGAGCGGCGCGGCCGACACCGGCGCGGGCAGCGATGGCACGCAGGCTCAGTCCGTCCCAGCCGTGACTGCGGAGCATGTCGCGGGTGACGGTGAGGACGTCGTTGTCTATTCGGGGGTCGCGAGGACGCCCGGGAGTGGTGGTCGGCATGGGATCCGTGATGTCGCAGGGCTGAGTGGGAATCGATCTGGCGCGGACTGTGACCAGCGTTATAGTCGAAACGTAATTACGGTACCACTGGCATCGAAAGTAGGGGCATGTCTTCGCCGCGACCCACCGTGTTCGAGCCGGCCCGACTCGGGCCGCTCACCCTCCGCAACCGCATCGTGAAGGCAGCGACCTTCGAAGGTGTGATGCCCCGCGGAACCGTCACCGACGAACTCGTCGAGTTCCACGCCGAAGTCGCCCGCGGCGGTACCGCCCTCACGACCGTGGCGTACTGCTCGGTCTCCCGCGACGGCCGCGTCCACCGCGACACCCTCGTGCTCGACGCCGATGCCGTGCCCGGCCTGACCCGGCTCACCGACGCCGTGCACTCCGCCGGCGGTCTGGCGTCCGCCCAGATCGGCCACGCCGGACTCGTCGCCAACCAGATCTCCAACAAGATGAAGACGCTCGCACCGTCCACGCGCATCAGTGCCCCCGCCATGGGGCTCGTCCGCGGCGCGACACTCGAACAGCTCGACCGGGTGGTCGAGAACTACGCCCGCGCCGCGCGCGTCGCCGCCGAGGCCGGATTCGACGCCGTCGAGGTCCACCTCGGCCACAATTATCTGCTGAGCTCTTTCATGAGCCCGAATCTCAACAAGCGCTCCGACCAGTACGGCGGCAGCATCGCCCACCGCACCGCCTTCCCACGTCGTGTGCTCGAGGCCGTCCGCACGGCAGTGGGGGAGAGGGTGGCCGTCATCGCGAAGTTCAACATGACCGACGGCGTACCCCAGGGTCTGTGGCTCGACGAGTCGCTGCCCATGGCCAAGCTCATCGAGTCCGACGGCACCATCGATGCCATGCAGCTCACGGGCGGCAGCTCGCTGCTCAACGGGATGTACTTCTTCCGCGGCGACGTGCCGATGAAGGAGTTCCAGGAGTCGCAGCCGAAGGTCGTCGGCTGGGGACTCAGGGTCTACGGACCGAAGATCTTCCCGAAGCTCCCGTTCGAGGAGGCTTTCTTCCTGCCGATGGCGCGCCAGTTCCGGTCCGAGCTGTCCCTGCCACTGATCCTGCTCGGCGGCATCAACCGACTCGACACCATCGAGACGGCACTCGACGAGGGATTCGAGTTCGTCGCCATGGGCCGCGCGCTGTTGCGTGATCCGTATCTCGTGCGCAAGTTCGAGGACAACTCGGCCCGGGAAGGTCTGTGCATCCACTGCAACAAGTGCATGCCGACGATCTACACCGGTACGCACTGTGTGATCCGCGAGACGCTGCGGGACGTACCCGACGCGGTCTGAGCAAGCGGCGGCGCATCGAGCGCGACCGCCCGAGCTCCGTACAGGACGTCTGTGGCGGGACGCACGGTCGGAGGGGAACAACACCGTTTACCCTGGTGTTGACAGTATCTGTAGGCTGCCGTCCGGTTTCGGCCGGACCGCCGGCAGTTCTTGCGCCCCCGAATCACCCAACCGGAAGGCTTCGCCGCATGACGACCTCGCCCACGATTCACGACCTCATCATCGTCGGTTCGGGACCGGCCGGATACACCGCTGCGGTCTACGCGGCCCGCGCCGAACTCTCCCCGCTCGTCTTCGAGGGAACCCAGTTCGGTGGGGAGCTCATGACCACCACCGAGGTCGAGAACTTCCCGGGTTTCAAGGACGGGATCATGGGCCCGGAGCTCATGGATCAGATGCGCGAGCAGGCACTGCGTTTCGGCGCCGATCTGCGCACCGAGGACGTCGACGAGATGGACCTGACGGGCTCGGTCAAGACGGTCGTCGCCAACGGCGAGACCTACCGCAGCCACGCCGTCATCCTCGCGATGGGTGCCGAACCGCGTTATCTCGGCGTGCCCGGTGAGTCGCAGCTGCTCGGCCGCGGCGTCTCCGCCTGCGCCACCTGCGACGGCTTCTTCTTCCGCGACCAGGACATCGCCGTCGTCGGCGGTGGCGACTCCGCGATGGAGGAAGCGACCTTCCTGACGCGCTTCGCCCGCAGCGTCACCCTCATCCACCGCCGCGAGGAGTTCCGCGCGTCGAAGATCATGCTCGAGCGCGCCCGTGCCAACGAGAAGATCCGCTTCGTCACCAACGCGAGGGTCGCCGAGGTACAGGGCGAGAACAGCGTCACGAACCTCGTCCTCGAGGACACGGTCACCGGCGAGCGCAGCGACCTCCCGGTCACCGGCCTGTTCGTCGCCGTCGGTCACGACCCGCGCAGCTCGCTCGTCAAGGGTCAGGTCGACCTCGACGACGAGGGCTATGTGAAGGTCTCGGCGCCGTCCACCGCGACGTCCGTGCCGGGTGTCTTCGCCGCCGGCGACCTCGTCGAC
Organism: Rhodococcus sp. R1101; assembly: GCF_000278445.1. Lineage (NCBI taxonomy): Bacteria > Bacillati > Actinomycetota > Actinomycetes > Mycobacteriales > Nocardiaceae > Rhodococcus > Rhodococcus sp. R1101. The sequence continues at coordinate 52,614 of NZ_AJVB01000002.1, read as the reverse complement.
CACACCTATCGTCAGGCGATCACCGCCGCCGGCACCGGATGCTCGGCGTCCATCGACGCAGAGCGCTGGCTGGTCGCGAACCGCGAGGTCGCCGCCCCCACGCTCGCCGAAGCCTGATCCACCCCCGTTCCACATTCCATCCCCAGATTCAGGAGACCTACGTGGCCGACAACAACGCCAACACCGTCACCATCACCGACTCGTCGTTCGTCGAGGACGTACTGCAGTCCGAGAAGCCCGTCCTTGTCGACTTCTGGGCCACCTGGTGCGGTCCGTGCAAGATGGTCGCTCCGGTTCTCGAGGAGATCGCGGCCGAGCACGGCGACAAGCTGACCGTCGCCAAGCTCGACATCGACGCCAACCCGTCGGCCGCCCGCGACTACCAGGTCATGTCGATCCCTACGATGATCCTCTTCTCCGGCGGCAAGCCCACGAAGACGATCGTGGGGGCCAAGGGTAAGGCGGCGTTGCTTCGGGACCTCGCGGACGTCCTGTAGTACCGTCCCAGGATCAACGCTCGGATGTGCCCGTGAGTCCGTTTACACGGGCACATCCTTCATCCACCCCCGTTCGATGCTGCCCAGCCCTCATGCCGGGCACCGATCCGGTCAGCACGGAAAGGCCCGATACATGCGCCCTCTTCGTCACGGCGACCACGGTCCGGCTGTCGCCGAGATCCGGAGCACCTTGGCCGGCCTGGGATTCCTTCACAACGAGCCCGAGGAGTCGGGCGACTGGATGGGATCGGACGTCCCGTTCGATCGTGAACTCGACGGAGCTGTGCGTGCATTCCAGCAGCAACGCGGTCTGCTCGTCGACGGGATCGTCGGACCCGCGACCTATCGCTCGTTGAAGGAAGCGGCGTACAAACTCGGTGCGCGCACCCTGATGTATCAGCTCTCCGCTCCGCTCTACGGAGACGATGTCGCGGCCCTGCAGACCCGCCTGCAAGACCTCGGCTTCTACGTCGACCGCGTGGACGGTTACTTCGGTCCGAAGACTCACGAAGGGCTGTGCTCCTTCCAGCGCGAGATCGGCCTCGCCTCCGACGGCATCTGCGGTGCCGAGACCCTGCGCGCGCTCGAACTGCTCGGCACCCGCGTGTCGGGCGGTTCGCCCCACGCGATCAGCGAGGAAGAAATCGTCCGCCGCTCCGGGCCCCAGCTCAGCGGCAAGCGCATCGTCATCGACCCCGGTCTCGGAGGCAACACCCACGGCATCATCGTGCCGAGCCCTCACGGCCCCATTTCGGAGGCCGACATCCTGTGGGATCTCGCGCGGCGGCTCGAGGGCCGCATGGCAGCGACGGGCATGGAGACCTTCCTGTCGCGGCCGTACCACGTGAATCCGACCGACGTCGAACGCGCGGGCACGTCCAATGCCTTCGGCGCCGACCTCATGCTTTCGCTGCGCTGCGATGCGAGTCGCAGCCCCGCGGCGAACGGAATCGCGAGCTTCCACTACGGCAACTCGCACGGTTCCGAATCGATGATCGGCCAGGTGCTCTCCGGCTACATCCAGCGCGAGATCGTCGCCCGCACGACCCTGCAGGACTGCCGTAGCCACGGCCGCACCTGGGACCTGCTGCGCCTGACCAACATGCCCACGGTCCAGATCGACCTCGGTTACCTCACCAACGAGCACGACGCCACGCTGCTCGCCGATCCGCGCAGCCGCGACATCATCGCCGAGGCGATCCTCATCGCGGTGAAGCGGCTGTACCTGCTAGGCCAGGACGACCAGCCGACCGGCACCTACACCTTCGCCGAGTTGCTCGCCGAAGAGCTCTCCATCTCGGACAGTCGCTGACCGGACCACACACGAGAAAAGGACCGCTCCGCAGACACTGCGGAGCGGTCCTTTTCCTCTGTGTCCCGGAGGACGATCGATGTCCCGGAGGACGTCAGTGGGCGCCCACCGGCGACCCTGCGGTCAGATCCGCGATGGTGAGAGAGGACTCCTCGAGGAGCCTGTCGAGCGCGGTCTCCACGGCGACCTTCCATTCATGGTCGCGGTCGAGTTCGAGACGCAGACGCGGATATCGGTGGTGCGGTGCGACGACCTCGAAGCCCATGTCCTCGAGAAAGTCGGCGTCGATCATGCACTCCGTGTCGGAGCATCCGAGTGCAGCCGTCGCGTGCGGCACATCGCCGGCCTCGGCGTCGGCGCCGTGCCGGATTCCGAAGGCCTCGATGGCACGAACATTGCGCCGGACGAGATCAGCGACGACACCCCGAACAAGGTCGGCGCCGACGTTCAGGTCGGCGGCATGCGGTTCGGTCCGCATCGACGTCAGCAGAATCGCGTCGGCGCTGACGGGTGCGGTGGGGAAGGCCTGCGAGCGGGGAACCATGCCCGGAGGAGCGTAGAGCGCGCACCCGGCGGCCTTGTCGCCGATCGTCGCGATCTGGCCGCACGACCCCCATTCGAGAAGGACCATGGACAGCCATGCTTCCTTCTCGAACTCGGGGTCGGCGAAGTGTTGCAGGTCGGGCGACGCGGTGGGATCGATCTCCCAGAACACGCACCGCCGCGCATGAGCAGGCAACTGCTCGATCGCACTCAGCGTGAGCGGTGACACTCGAGTCGACACGGGATAGTTCGCCTCCACGTCTTTCGTCTACAGACTGTTGTCCTGACCCGACGAGGAGTCAAGAAAGGTCGGTCTGCGACTCCATCATCTTCACGATGCGTTCGAGGTCGTCGACCGAACCGAACTCCACCACGATCTTGCCCTTGCGCTTGCCGAGACTCACGGTGACGCGCGTATCGAAGGAGTTCGACAGCCGCTCCGCGACATCCTGCAGTCCGGGCATCTGGATGGGCTTCCGGCGCTTCTGCTGCGGAGCGTCGGGGGTGTCGTTGCGGTTGGCGAGCACGACAGCTTCTTCCGTCGCACGCACGGACAGACCCTCGGCGACAATGCGTGCGGCGAGTGCTTCCTGGGCGTCGGCACCGGCCTCGAGCGCCAGCAGCGCGCGCGCATGCCCGGCCGACAGCACCCCGGCCGCCACCCGCCGTTGCACCGCGACCGGCAGCTTGAGCAAGCGGATCATGTTCGTGATCACCGGTCGCGATCGACCGAGCCGGCCGGCAAGTTCCTCGTGGGTGACCTCGAACTCCTCGAGCAACTGCTGATATGCCGCTGCCTCTTCGAGGGGATTGAGTTGCACCCGGTGGATGTTCTCGAGCAGCGCGTCGCGCAACAGCGACTCGTCCTCGGTGTCGCGAACGATCGCGGGAATCGTGTCGAGCCCGGCTTCCTGGACGGCCCGCCAGCGACGCTCGCCCATCACGAGCTGGAAGCGGTCGCCGTCGAGACGGCGGACCACGACCGGTTGCATGAGCCCGAACTCACGGATGGAGTGGACGAGTTCTGCGAGTGCTTCCTCGTCGAAGACCTGACGCGGCTGCTTCGGATTGGGTTCGATCCGGCCGATCGGGATTTCGAGGTACACCGCTCCGGTGGGGGAGGGGAGGGGTTCGCTCTCGATGGTCGCGGTGGACGACTTCTCCGAGTCGCCGGACGGCCGGGCAGCCTCGTTCCGGAACACCGGTGCCGTCGGCTTGCCGTCGCCGATGATGACGTCGGCGGCGGCCGTGCCCAGACCGGACGACGGCAGGTTCAGGACCGACGAAGCCGCGCGACGCGCAGCGGCCGACTTGGACTGCCCGCCCCCAGCAGGCTTCGCCGGTGCGGACGCTGCGGCCTTGGTGGACGCAGGGGCAACCGGGTCCGGCTCGGCCGGGGCGGTGGCCGTAGGGATCGTAGCGGGAGCCGGCTTCTGCTCTGCGTCCACCGGCGGTCCCGTAGGGATGAGAGCTGCCAGACCTCGACCGAGCCCGCCCTTGCGTGTCGCGCTCATCCGTTCCCCTGATTCTCGTGTGCCCCGCGTGCCGCCAACTCGCGCCCGGCGTCGAGGTAGCTCATCGCGCCGCGCGATCCAGGATCGTAGTCGAGAACTGTCATCCCGTAACCGGGAGCTTCGGAGACTTTCACACTACGGGGGATGACGGCACGCAGCACCGCGCTGCCGAAGTGGGCACGCACCTCTGCGGCGACCTGATCGGCCAGTTTGGTTCGCCCGTCGTACATCGTCAGGAGAACGGTCGAGACGTGCAGTTCGGGGTTGAGGTGGGACTGGACGAGCTCGATGTTGCGCAGGAGCTGCCCGACGCCCTCGAGTGCGTAGTACTCGCACTGGATGGGGATGAGGACTTCCTTCGCGGCAACGAGAGCATTGACCGTGAGCAAGCCGAGCGAGGGCGGGCAGTCGATGATCACGTAGTCGAAGTTGCGATCGCCGAGAGCTTCCTTCGTGAGGGCATTCCGGAGACGGTTCTCTCGCGCGACCATCGAGACGAGTTCGATCTCGGCGCCCGCGAGGTCGATGGTGGCGGGGATGCAGAAGAGACGTTCGTTGTGAGGGCTCTGTTGCACGGCATCGGCGGCACTGATCTCACCGAGGAGGATCTCGTAGCTCGAGGGAATGCCGGAGTAGTGAGGCACGCCCAATGCGGTGCTCGCATTGCCCTGCGGATCGAGGTCGACGACGAGAACGGACAGACCCTGGACAGCGAGAGCGGAGGCGATATTCACCGCCGTTGTGGTCTTACCCACCCCACCCTTCTGGTTGGCGATCGTGAAGACGCGACGCTCACGAGGCTTGGGTAGGGAGTTGGCTTCGCTCGGATGCAGGACCTGGGTGGCGCGATGAGCGGCCGCGCCGATAGGCGTGTCGATAGCGGAGAAACCATCGAAGGGCACAGGGGAGAAGTCGTCCTCGACGCCTCCGGTTTCACGTGAAACAGCGGATTCAGATCCACCCGTCATAGAACACTCCTTACACGTAGATCCGCTCGGTTCGCACGCTACATCCCCGTCGCTTCCCGGTCCCGGCTCCGAAGACCGGGTCGAGGCGCCGAAGAGAGAATGCGAGCCCCTGGCCCGGAGCTGTCCCGGCTTCCCGAGCACGCGCACGCATTCTCGGTTGGTTCAGTATCCCATCCGCATTCTAGGTTCCGTCGGCGACATGGCCGGGCGTTGTTTCACGTGAAACGGCGCAGCGGTTGTTTCACGTGAAACACAGCGAAAGGAATCGCCATGTTTCACGTGAAACGTCGACAGCGGTCAGCGAAAGGGGAGGGACGATAGAAGGAGGAAAATGAATTACTGTGCATTGCAACCAGAGTCATGGTACTCATCTCGAAATTCATTGCGTAGAAACCTTTTCGGAAAGTCCTACGCTTGCAGTCGAGTCAAACATCACAGTGACGAAACTCCCTGGGGTGAATGGGTCTGGTGTGACAACGACGGAAACGACCCTTTCGTCCCGGAAAAGCACTCGAGTAGATTCCTCGAGTCGGCACCGAGTCGTCCCGAAAAGACAACACCCTCCCGGCCCGGTGGGGGAGGGGAGGGTGATGCGGGGTTGCCGAATGCTCGATCCTGCGTCAGCGCTTCTTGCGACGTCTCGCCGGACGTGGGATCCGCTCGGCCTTGACGACGAGAGTAGGAACGGGAAGAAGATCACCTCCGCACTCGAGCACCTCGAGATTGCCGGCGCCCAAGCGAGTGAGTTCGTCGTGATCCCGCTCGATCTCCTCTCGAGCGGAGGAGCCCTTCAATGCCAGCATCCGTCCTCCCTCATGGACGAGGGGCAGTGACCACTTGGCGAGTTTGGCGAGGGGTGCGACTGCACGCGAGGTGACGACATCCGCACCGCCGGCTTCCTGGAGCACGCTCGGCTGCTCGGCTCGGCCGCGGACCACAAGGACATTCTCGATCCCGTTGGATTCCACGAATTCCGCCAGATAGACGGTGCGACGCAGAAGCGGCTCGACGAGAGTGACCTGGAGGTCGGGACGGGCGAGCGCGAGAGGAATGCCCGGCAGGCCGGCGCCACTGCCCACGTCGACGACCGTCTCACCCTCCTGGATGAGTTCGCCCACCACAGCGCAATTGAGAATGTGCCGCTCCCACAGGCGCGGTACCTCGCGCGGCCCGATGAGTCCCCGCTCGACACCCGCCGTCGACAACGACTGGTGGTATCGCTCGGCGAGGTCGATTCGATCCCCGAACACCTGCTGTGCGATCGCCGAAAGTTCCGCCTCGTGCTGTTCCACGTGAAACATCCTTTCCTGTGGACCCATCTGAAACAACATCGGGGCCCACAGCATCGATACGAAAAGCGAAGAGGGACCCTGGCGACGCAGAGTCCCTCTTCGGTCGGCGAGGCCGACTCAATCCTTGACGATCACCACACGGCGGTTCGGCTCCGCACCCTCGCTCTCGCTGGACACACCGTCGATCTTCGCCACGGCGTCGTGCACGATCTTGCGCTCGAACGGCGTCATCGGCTCCAGCTCTTCACGCTTACCGGACTCGAGCACGCGCTTCGCGGCCGACGCACCCAGCGAGGACAGTTCGTTACGCTTACCCGCGCGCCACCCCGCGATATCGAGCATGAGCTTGCTGCGCTCGCCCGTCGCCTGCTGCACGGCGAGGCGGGTGAGTTCCTGCAGAGCGTCGAGAACCTCGCCGTTGCGACCCACCAGCTTGGTGAGATCCTTGCCACCATCGATGCTCACGACCGCGCGGTCGCCCTCGACGTCGAGGTCGATGTCGCCGTCGAAATCGAGAACGTCGAGCAACTGCTCCAGGTAGTCGCCGGCAATTTCGCCTTCCTCGATGAGGTAATCGTCGTCATCGAGATCGGCGTCCGCCGCGGTGTCGCTCCCCTCGGGTGCCACCGCGAGGTCCTCTTCCACCTTGTCCAGGTCACTGGCCATGTTCAGCTCTCTTCTACTTCGGTCAGCGCCGCTTGCGCTTGGAGTTCTTGGGGCGGCTGCCCGGTTTGGGAGCGGTCGCACCGGGCTTCGGAGCCGATGCTGCCGTGTCCGCGTCACCCGCGGAGTCCTTCTGCAGCGACACTTCGCCGGTCTCGTCGACCGTGGCGTCACCGGCATCGGACACTGCCGCTGCGGCCGTGCCCTTCTTCTTGGACTTGTCGGGTCGGGCACCCGGCTTCGGTGCGTTCTCGTTCCGGCGTGCCAGGGCGGCAGCCTTCTTCTCCTCTTCCTCCTTGTCGATACGTCGGAAGACGAGGTGCTGCTGTCCGTAGGTCCAGATGTTGTTGCTGACCCAGTAGAGGATGACGGCGATCGGGAGGAACGGGCCACCGACGAGCACACCCAGCGGGAAGACGTACAAGGCCAACTTGTTCATGATCGCGGCCTGCGGATTCGCGGCGGCCTGAGCGCTCTGGCGGGCGACGGAAGCGCGCGCATTGAAGTGCGTGGCGATACCGGCGACGACCATCAACGGCACTGCGACGGCGGCGATCTCCCAGCGCGTCGGAATGCCGCCGAACGGCGCGAAGGCTTCGAGCGACGCCATCGGCTGCGTGATCCACGACGAGATCGGAGCACCGAACAGACGGGCACTGAGGAAGGACTGGACGTCTTCCGGGCTGAACGCGTAGTTTCCGAGCTGCGCATTCTGCTCGGGAGTCAGCCCGAGCTGGCCGAAACCGGTGCCGGTGCGGTTGAACGAACGCAGCACGTGGAACAGGCCGATGAAGACGGGAACCTGCAACAGGACGGGCAGGCATCCCATCAGCGGGTTGAAGCCGTGCTCCTTCTGGAGCTTCTGCATCTCGAGCGCCTGGCGCTGTCGATCCTTGGCGTACTTCTTCTGGAGCGCCTTGATCTGCGGCTGCAGTTCCTGCATCTGGCGGGTGGTACGCACCTGCTTGACGAACGGCTTGTACAGGATCGCGCGGAGGGTGAACACGAGGAACACCACCGACAGCGCCCAGGTCCAACCGCTGTCCGGCCCCAGAAATGGGATCGCGGCGAAGACTTTGTGCCAGACCCACAGGATCCAGGACACGGGATAGTAGATGAAGTCGAGCACGGCTCTATGTACTCCTCTGGTCGTCCATGATCGCCACGAAGAGGCGTCGGTCTCGGGTCTCGGCTCCGGTCAGGTACCCACTGGGGACGACCGATGTTTCCGTTCGGGTACCGGATCCCACCCACCAGGGTGCCAGGGGCCGCACTTGAGCAGTCTCACCGATGCCAGGACCGAACCGACGACGACACCCCGCGTGCGCAGCGCCTCCACGGCGTACTCGCTACAGGTCGGGGTGAATCGGCAGGTCGGCATCCGCGTGGGCGACACATAGGTGCGATAGAACTCGATGCAGAGGATCAGTGCCCGGGCCGGGGCGGACCGCAGCGATCGCCACCACGACCTCGGCTCCGCCTCGTTCATGCGCGGGCACTCCCACTCGGGACCGGAGCAGCGGAGTCGAGCAGCCCGAGGCGAGCGAGACCCGATCGCACCTGCTTGTCGAGTTCGCGGGATTCCGCGGTGGCGGCGCCGGGTAGCGCGCGCAGCACGATGTCGGTCTCGGAGGGCAGAGCCTCGACGAGGCCTGCGCAGATATGACGAAGCCGGCGTGCGACTCGATGTCGAATCACCGCCGGCCCGACAGCCTTGCTCACGACCAGTCCGAAACGCGGACCGCCGACACTCACCAAGGACTCGGTGCGATCGCGTTCGAGAACGTGAACGACCAGATCCCGCCGCCCCTGACGACGCCCTCGGCGGACGGTGTCCGAGAAATCCGAGTGGCGCCGCAGTCGATACGGCTCAGGTAACACCCCGAGCTCCCGTTAGGGAATCAGGCGGTGAGAGAAGCGCGGCCCTTGCGGCGACGCGCCGAAACGATTGCGCGACCCGCACGGGTCCGCATCCGGAGACGGAAGCCGTGAACGCGCGCGCGGCGTCGGTTGTTCGGCTGGAACGTCCGCTTGCCCTTGGCCACGGTCGACACTCCTCGATAATTCTGCGACGGCGCGGGTGAGCGCCGTCGTTCCAACGTGTACGTGAATTCGCAGGATCCGCTTGCCCGGAAGAGCAGGACGAACCCATCACCTCAGTATGAGTGACTGTTCGAGGCTACTCGGACGCGGGCGCGAAATCAAACCGCGACCATCACCGGCAATCAACGCGACACGCCGGACGCGTCGACGAAAACTACACCCCGAGAAGGTATGTGATCCGGGGCACAGCTCGGGTACGCTGTGGGCCATGTCTTCGACGGCGCATCGCGACTACCTGTGCAGTCCCGCGTCACGCTCCGTTCGACGACGATGTGCCGGCCGGTGACGGCCCGCTGCCCCGCGCCTGCACGGGCGCTCTCGCGCAGCTTCTCCGGGCGCATTCGCGGCGTACGAGCCCGGATCGCATCGCATCGTGTGTCACACTGATCCCCGCAGACCGCCCGGGCCCACGAACCCGCTGAGCGAATACACAACCTCCCATCCACATATCCACCGGGTGATTCCCCCGGTTGTCCACACCTGTGGATAATCGTGTGGAAAACCGGTGATCAAAGGGAGGGAAGCTGCGTGAGCGACGAGCCGAACGCGCTGGCCGATGTGTGGACGGACGTCGTATCCGAGCTGACCATCGACGACGGATTGCTGACGAAGAGCCAGAAGGCATGGCTCGCACTCGTCAAACCGATCACGCTCGCACAGGGATTCGCCCTGCTCTCGGTGCCTTCCACGCTCGCCCAGCAGTCGATCGAACGCGATCTGCGCGAACCCATCCTCCGCACCCTCAACCGGCACCTCGGCCACCGGGTCGAGGGTCTCGGTGTGCGCGTCGAGCCGCGGGAACGTGTGGATGATCCTGCCGAGGATCCCTACGCCGAACCTCGCGACACACTGCCCCTCGAAGGCCTGCCGGTCGATGCACAGCCTGTGAATCCGCGCACCGCGGAGACACGCAGCCGTGATCTGCGCCGGGAGGTTCCGATGCCCCGCGATGTCGGTGCCTCGCGCGACGGGGCGATGCCGCGGGACGGCGCCGTGTCCAGGGACGGCACCGGACAGAGGGACGGCGTCGGACCGAGGGACGGGGAATTCACGCGCGACGGCATGCTTCCCGGTGAGGGTGCCGCCTATCGGCGACGCCTGATCTCCTCGCGCGAGCACGACATGCTCGAGGCCGACCACGGCGAACTCGAGGAGGTCGACGACGACCGGGAGGCGATGACCGCCGTGCGCGAGTCGTGGCCGTCCTACTTCACCCAGCCCCCACCGCCCGAGACGCCGCCCATGGGCAGCAGCAGCCTCAACGCGAAGTACACCTTCGACACCTTCGTGATCGGCGCGTCGAACCGGTTCGCGCACGCCGCAGCGGTGGCGATCGCCGAAGCGCCGGCACGGGCCTACAACCCGCTCTTCATCTGGGGTGCGTCGGGCCTGGGCAAGACGCATCTGCTGCATGCCGCCGGCCATTATGCCCAGCGGCTCTTCCCGGGGATGCGGGTGAAGTACGTCTCCACCGAGGAGTTCACGAACGACTTCATCAACAGCCTCCGCGACGACCGCAAGGTCGCGTTCAAGCGGCGCTACCGCGAGACCGACATCCTGCTCGTCGACGACATCCAGTTCATCGAGGGCAAGGAAGGTATCCAGGAGGAGTTCTTCCACACTTTCAACACCCTCCACAACGCCAACAAGCAGATCGTCGTCTCGTCCGACCGCCCGCCCAAGCAGCTCGCGACGCTCGAGGAACGTCTGCGGACCCGGTTCGAGTGGGGTCTGATCACCGACGTCCAGCCGCCGGAACTCGAGACGCGCATCGCGATCCTGTCGAAGAAGGCGCGCATGGACGGCCTGAACGTGCCGCACGACGTGCTCGAGCTGATCGCGAGCCGGATCGAACGCAACATCCGCGAACTCGAGGGTGCCCTGATCCGCGTGACGGCCTTCGCGTCACTCAACAGGCAACCACTCGATCTCACCCTCGCCGAGGTGGTGCTGCGTGATCTGATGCCGGACTCATCCGCGCTCGAGATCAACGCCGCCACGATCATGGCCGTGACCGCGGAGTACTTCGGCACGTCGATCGACGACCTGTGCGGCCCCGGGAAGGCACGCCCACTCGCGCAGGCACGCCAGATCTCGATGTATCTGTGCCGCGAGCTCACCGATCTGTCGCTGCCGAAGATCGGGCAGACCTTCGGTCGCGACCACACCACAGTCATGTACGCGGACAAGAAGATTCGCAAGGAGATGACCGAGCGTCGCAAGGTCTACGACCAGGTGCAGGAGCTCACCGCGCGCATCAAGCAGCGGTCCAAGCGCTGATCCTCGAGCCTCGAGTATCCATCCACAGGGAGCGTCCACAGGGCGCTCCCTGTCCCGTATCTCGAGAAATTTCGGGTTCCCACACCTGTGGACAAGGGTGTGCAGAACGTGGGATCTTTGTGGACGAACGGTGGACAAAGGATGAACAGTCTCGAGGAATCCACATTCATCCTCGAGAACTCCTCGAGTTCATCCTCGAGTTCGTACCCCTCGAGAACATCGCCCACCAGCCTAGACGGTCGTTCGTCCACAGATTCCACAGGCCCTATTACTACTTCTGTGAGTTCTCTTCAGAAATCTTCTTTCAAAACAGGTGTGTGGAGAGCGTCGGTCCACAGGCCCTCGAGTGAGGGTCACGCCTCGAGCCTCCCGGCTTTCCAAGCAGCGACGGAAGGCATAACGTGGACCCGCATCCCCCGGCTCCGCCTCATCGGTGTCGGGGTTCTGTGACAGACTTCGTAGACTTGTCGAGACCACGATCGAAGGGATCCACCGGGCGATGGAGCTGGGAAGTATGAAGTTTCGTGTGCCTCGCGAGGACTTCGCCGATTCCGTTGCATGGGTTGCCCGAAGCCTTCCGTCGCGACCCCCCGTTCCGGTTCTGGGCGGTGTCCTGCTCGGTGCCGACGAACGCGGGCTGACGGTCTCGGGCTTCGATTACGAGGTATCCGCGCAGGTCCACGTCTCGGCCGAGGTCATCACTCCGGGCCGGGTGCTGGTGTCCGGCAAACTGCTCGCCGACATCACCCGCGCGTTGCCCCACAAGCCTGTGGATGTCGTGCTCGACGGCACCCGCGTGCTCATCACGTGCGGTAGCGCCAAGTTCTCGCTCCCCACCATGCCTGTGGAGGACTACCCGCAGCTGCCCGAGCTCCCGCAGCAGACCGGTGCGCTGTCCGGCGATCTGTTCGCCGAGGCCATCAGCCAGGTCGCCGTCGCAGCCGGCAAGGACGACACGCTCCCCATGCTCACGGGCATCCGGGTGGAGATCGAGGGCACCGACATGGTGCTCGCGGCCACCGACCGGTTCCGTCTCGCGGTGCGGAAGCTCGAGTGGATGCCCACCGCGGAATCCACGAGTTCGGCCGTGCTGGTACCCGCCAAGACCCTCTCCGAGGCCGCGAAAACCGTTGGCGGATCCTCGAACTCCCCGGTCCAGCTGGCTCTCGGCAGCGGCTCGTCGGTGGGTGCCGAGGGTCTGCTCGGCATCGTCGCCGAAGGTCGCCGCACCACGACGCGCCTGCTCGACGCCGAATTCCCCAAGTTCCGCCAGCTGCTCCCCAACGAGCACACCGCGATGGCGACCGTCGAGATCGCACCGCTCGTCGACGCGATCAAGCGCGTGGCGCTGGTCGCCGAGCGCGGTGCGCAGGTCCGACTCGAGTTCACGGAGGGCAGCGTGCTGCTCTCGGCCGGTGGCGACGACGCGGGCCGGGCCGAGGAATCCCATCCCGCCGAGTTCTTCGGGGAGCCGCTGATCATCGCGTTCAACCCGGGCTACCTGCTCGACGGACTGACGTCGCTGCACACCGACAAGGTCTCGTTCGGGTTCACCACCTCGAGTCGGCCCGCCGTGCTGCGCCCCGCGCTCGACGAGGAACCCGTGCCGGACTCCTCGGGTACCTTCGCCGCTCCGGACAGCGATTACACCTATCTGCTGATGCCGGTGCGCCTGCCGGGCTGACCGGCCCCGAGACTGGACCCCCGTGTACGTTCGCACCTTCTCGCTGCGCGACTTCCGTTCGTGGAGAACGGTTTCCGTCGACCTCACTCCGGGGGCGACGGTCTTCGTCGGGCGCAACGGACACGGGAAGACCAACCTGCTCGAGGCCCTCGGATATCTGTCGACGCTGTCGTCGCACCGGGTGTCCTCCGACGGTCCGTTGCTGCGGACCGGCGCATCGCGGGCGTTCGCCGGGGCTCTGGTCGTCAACAACGGCCGTGAGCTCGGCATCGACATCGAGATCAACGAGGGCAAGCAGAACCGGGCGCGGATCAACCAGTCGCCGGCCCGCCGGCCCCGCGAGATCCTCGGCATCCTCCGCACGGTGCTCTTCGCACCGGAGGATCTCTCCCTCGTCCGCGGCGACCCGGGCGATCGCCGCCGGTTCCTCGACGAGCTGCTCAGCACGCGATTCCCGCGGATGAGTGGGGTCCGCGCCGACTACGACAAGGTGCTGCGCCAGCGGTCCGCGCTGCTCAAGACGGCGGGTGGGGCGCTGCGGCGGGGAAACCGCTCCGACGACGGGGCGAGCGCTCTGGCCACCCTCGACGTGTGGGACGGCCACCTCGCGGCCCACGGGGCCGAACTGCTCGCGGAGCGCATCGCGTTGCTGCACGAACTGGCCCCGCACGTGTCCGAGGCGTACCGATCGATCGCACCCGAGTCGCGTCCGGCGAGCCTGCGCTACCGCAGCAGCCTCGGTGACGCGCTGCCACCGGAGTTCTCCGATCCGGCCCGGATGCCTGCACGGGACGATCGCGAGTTTCTCGAGACTGTCTTCCTCCACCGGCTCGCGGAGATGCGGTCCAGGGAGATCGAACGCGGAGTCTGCCTCGTCGGACCGCACCGCGACGATCTCGAGTTGATGCTCGGCGCCGAGCCGGCGAAAGGTTATGCGAGCCACGGCGAATCGTGGTCGTTCGCGCTCGCGTTACGGCTCGGGGCGTTCGCCCTGCTGCGCACCGACGGCACCGATCCGGTTCTCATGCTCGACGACGTCTTCGCCGAACTCGATCGTCGCCGGCGGTCCGCGCTCGCCGAGGTCGCCACGACGGCCGAGCAGGTGCTGATCACGGCGGCCGTGCCGGAGGACGTGCCCGCCGAGTTGAACGGTGCCCGGTTCTCCGTCCACGTCGAGGACACCGGAGAAGGTCGTATCTCTGTGCTGGGATCGGTGCAACGGGAGACGGACCGGATCACCGGGGAGGTCGGATGAACGACGAACGGACAGGTGCCGACGGCGGTGCGAACGAGCCGGAGCTGAAGGGCATCGACCTGGCCCGTCGCGCGCTCGAGGAGGCTCGGGCCGCCGCGAAGGCGAGCGGTAAGGCCGTCGGGCAGGGACGCGCGTCGCGCGGCCGGTTGCGCCCGAAACGCCGGCGTCGGGGCTGGTCGGGGCCCGGACCGGACGACCGCGACCCCCAGCCGCTCGGTTCTCTCGCGCAGTCCCTGTCCAAGCAGCGGGGGTGGTCGACGCACGTGTCCGAAGGCACCGTCATGGGGAGCTGGGCCCGGGTCGTGGGTGACGACATCGCGAGCCATGCCCAGCCGACCACACTGCGCGACGGAATCCTGCACGTCTCGGCCGAGTCGACGGCCTGGGCGACGCAGCTGAGGATGATGCAGTCTCAGATCCTCGCGAAGATCGCCGCGGCCGTGGGGCACGGAGTGGTGAAGGAACTGCGGATCACCGGCCCGACGGCTCCGAGCTGGCGGAAGGGCGAACGTCACATCCGCGGCCGCGGACCACGCGACACCTACGGGTGATTCCCGGATCGCTCGCGGCCCGTACGCGGGGCGAAAATCCGGGTGCCTAGGAAATCACGTCGTCCCGCTCGCGAAGGGGCGGCTACGGGGACGTCAGCGGTGCGGATGCCCGCATTCGTGTCGACCCCGGTGCAGGGCCTGAGGGCACGTAGGATGGACAGGAATGCGTCGCGCGCGTGCGCGGGGCCGATCGGAGAAGGAGAGCTACCCACCCGTGGCTGCCCAGAAGTCGAACAACAACAAGAATGAGTACGGTGCGTCGTCCATCACCGTCCTCGAGGGTCTCGAGGCGGTGCGCAAGCGCCCCGGCATGTACATCGGTTCCACCGGAGAGCGTGGTCTGCACCACCTGATCTGGGAGGTCGTCGACAACTCGGTCGACGAGGCCATGGCCGGTTACGCGTCGAAGGTGGAGGTCACCCTCCTCGCCGACGGCGGCGTCCAGGTCGTCGACGACGGCCGCGGTATTCCCGTCGGTATGCACGCGTCCGGTGTCCCTACCGTCGAGGTCGTCCTCACCCAGCTCCACGCCGGCGGCAAGTTCGACTCCGACGCCTACGCCGTCTCCGGCGGTCTGCACGGTGTCGGTATCTCCGTGGTGAACGCCCTGTCCACAATCCTCGAAGTCGAGATCGACAACGACGGGTACCACTGGGAGCAGACGTACACCGCCTCGAAGCCGGGCGAGCTGGTCAGAGGAGAGGCCACCAAGCGCACGGGTACCACCGTCCGGTTCTGGCCCGACCCCGAGATCTTCGAGACCACGACGTTCAACTTCGAGACCGTCGCGCGTCGCCTGCAGGAGATGGCGTTCCTCAACAAGGGATTGACCATCACCCTCACCGACGAGCGGGTCGCACCCGAAGAGGTCACCGAGGAAGACGTCCCCGACACCGCGGACGCCCCCAAGACCGCGGAAGACCAGGCCGTCGAGGCCGCCGAACCCGAGGTCCACAAGGTCAAGGTCCGCACGTACCACTACCCCGGTGGTCTCGAGGACTACGTGCGGCACATCAACCGCACGAAGACGCCCATCCACAACTCGGTCGTCGGGTTCACGGCCAAGGGCACCGGCCACGAACTCGAGGTCGCGATGCAGTGGAACTCGGGTTACTCCGAGTCCGTCCACACTTTCGCCAACACCATCAACACCCACGAGGGCGGCACGCACGAGGAAGGCTTCCGCGCGGCGCTGACCACCGTCGTCAACCGTTACGCGAAGGACAAGAAGCTCCTCAAGGAGAAGGACCCCAACCTCACGGGCGACGACATCCGCGAGGGCCTGGCAGCGATCATCTCCGTCAAGGTCGCCGAGCCGCAGTTCGAGGGCCAGACCAAGACCAAGCTCGGCAACACCGAGGTGAAGTCGTTCGTGCAGAAGGCGTGCAACGAGCACATCTCGCACTGGTTCGAGGCCAATCCGGCCGACGCGAAGACGATCGTCACCAAGGCCGTGTCGTCGGCGCACGCACGTGTGGCCGCCCGAAAGGCACGCGAGCTCGTCCGCCGCAAGAGCGCGACGGACATCGGTGGTCTGCCCGGCAAGCTGGCCGACTGCCGGTCGAAGGATCCGAGCAAGTGCGAGATCTACATCGTGGAGGGTGACTCCGCAGGTGGGTCCGCCAAGTCGGGTCGCGACTCGATGTACCAGGCGATCCTTCCGTTGCGCGGCAAGATCATCAACGTCGAGAAGGCCCGTATCGACAAGGTGCTCAAGAACGCCGAGGTCCAGTCGATCATCACGGCGTTCGGTACCGGCATCCACGAAGAGTTCGACATCGCGAAGCTGCGCTATCACAAGATCGTCCTGATGGCCGACGCCGACGTCGACGGTCAGCACATCGCGACGCTGCTGCTCACGCTGCTGTTCCGCTTCATGCGCCCGCTGGTCGAGGAAGGTCACGTCTTCCTGGCGCAGCCGCCGCTGTACAAGCTCAAGTGGCAGCGCAGCGAGCCGGAGTTCGCGTACTCGGACCGTGAGCGCGACGCCCTGCTCGAGGCGGGTCTCGCCGCGGGCAAGAAGATCAACAAGGACGACGGTATCCAGCGTTACAAGGGTCTCGGTGAGATGAACGCCAAGGAACTGTGGGAGACCACGATGGATCCGAGCGTCCGCGTCCTGCGTCAGGTGACCCTCGACGACGCCGCTGCGGCCGACGAGTTGTTCAGCGTCCTCATGGGCGAGGACGTCGCGGCACGACGGAGCTTCATCACCCGTAACGCGAAGGATGTCCGCTTCCTCGACGTCTGATCACGGCCGGCCCCGCCGGAGAACTGCATGCGAATCCCCGCTGTGTCGTACATCACGGCGGGGATTCGCATGTCGTGCGCTCGGAAGTGGGAAGGGCCGTTAGCCTTCTTCGTTACTCGTGAGTACACTCCTATCGGCCATCTGTACGTGTGGCTGCCGACGAGGGGGCCGGGGCAGCGCGGGGGTACGGGAAGAACTCACTCTTCCGTATCCGCTGTATGTCCCGATATGGTGCCCTCACCCGAAACGTCTCGTTCGACTGCACTCGATCGAAAACGCGCTCATCGGAGTGCAGTGCCGACTGGTGTTCGTCGCCCGGCGCGGACGGGGTGGAAGGAGAGCTGTGATCCATGAGTGACAAGTCGCCGCCCCAGCAGCGGTGGTGGAACATCGAGGGGTGGGGTCTTCGCAGGAAGGTCACCGCTGTTCTCGCTGTCCCCGTGACCGTGGCAATGGTCCTCGGTGGTCTTCGGGTCGAGAACGAGCTCAGCAACGCCGTCCACTTCTCGTCCGCAGCCGATCAGGTTGCGGCCGTGCCGGACATCGTCGATTTCTCGACGGCGTTCGCCACCGCCACCGCGGATGCCGCGGTCGGAACGGCGACCCCCGAGGAAATGGCGGCTCTCGGTGACGCTTTCGGCACGATCGCCTCGATCACGGAGAACCCCGAGCTCGATCCCGCCGTGACCGCCGACCTCAGCCGCACCGCCGCCACGGCCCAGTCGCTCTACACGAAGATCCAGGCGGGTCCGGTGCCGATCGAGGAGATCGGTGCCGTCACCAACGAGGTGCGCGACAGCCTCAACCGTATCGTCGAGGCCATCCTCGGCGAGGTCGACGATCGCGAGATCATCGGTTACGGCGACCAGCTGATCAACGCGTGGTACTCGCAGCGCTACCTCTTCGGTCAGGTTCTCGGTCTGCTCCAGCTGATCGGCGACCCGACCCAGCCCGGCACCGCCCTGGTGTCGGCGTCCGGTGCCGAGCTCGCGATGCTCGATCTGCTCGCCCGCTCCTACCCCATGGCCGACGCGCAGATCGCGGAACTCCGGTCCGGCGTCCAGGAGCGCGCCGACATGGTCGACGCGGCCGGTTCGGGCCCGCTCCCGATTCTCAACCTCCGCGCGTCGTTGCTCAACAGTGTCGACATCTACGGCACCATCATCGAAGAAGCGTCGAACCAGGTCAGCACCACCATTCAGGAACGCGCGGCGGAAACCCGCTCGGCTGCGCTCCGCGATACCGCGATCGTGCTCGCGGCCCTGCTCGCGGCACTCGTGCTCGCACTGCTCGTGTCGCGTTCGCTCGTCGGGCCGATCCGTCGTCTGCGCTACGGCACCCTGAAGGTGGCGCGGCAGGAGCTTCCCGAGGCGATCGACCGAATCAAGGTCGGCGACAACATCGAGGACATCGAGTTCACCCGCGTCCCGGTGCACACCACCGAGGAGATCGGGCAGCTCGCCCGCGCGGTCGACGACATGCACGGGCAGGCTCTGCGCCTCGCCGGCGAGCAGGCCCACCTGCGTCTGCAGATCAGCGACATGTTCGAGACGCTCGCGCGTCGGTCGAAGTCGCTCGTGGAGCAGCAGCTCGGTCTCATCGAACGACTCGAGTACGAGGAGAAGGACCCCGCTCGACTCGAGAGCCTGTTCCGTCTCGACCACCTCGCCGCGCGTATGCGTCGTAACGGCGACAACCTGCTGATTCTCTCCGGTACGCGCATGCGTCGTGGTCACTCCGCGCCCGTTCAGCTCGGCGACATCCTGCGCGCCGCCATGTCGGAGGTCGAGGACTACCAGCGCGTACAGATCGGCTCGACGCCCGACGGTGCTCTCAGTGGCGCGGTCGCGACCGACATCGTGCACCTCCTGGCCGAGCTGGTCGACAACTCGTTGCGTGCGTCACCGCCCGACAGCAACGTCACCTTCAGCTTCGCGCGTGCCGTCGACGGCGGTCTGCTCGTCGAGATCGCCGACCGCGGCATCGGTATCCCGGCCGACGAACTCGAGGTCATCAACCAGCGTCTCGCCAAGGGCGGCGAGGTCGGTCCGGACACCGCACGTCACATGGGTCTGTTCGTGGTGTCGCGACTCGCCGAGCGGCACGGTCTCACCGTGCGTCTGCGCCCGACCTTCGACACCGCACGCAACCCGGGTATCACCGCGAGCGTCCACATCCCGGACGTGCTGCTGGTGTCCCCGCTTGCGTTGTCGCACACCGGTCCTCAGCCCCCTCTCGAACTGGAGCCGGAGGAGTACTCGGCACCGCCGGCGATCTCGGCGCCCGTCGCACGGCAGGGTCTTCCCGAGGCCGCGAACGACGATGTCCGGGCCGGCGAGTCCGACGACGCATACGCGAAAGCCGGCTACGCGAACGACAGTTACGCGAGCGATGTCGACGAAACCCCTTCCGCTGCGCGGGACACGGCGCCGTCCTACCAGGACGAGCGCCGGGACGAGTCGCAACGCGAATCGGGACGGAACGAGTTCGCCCCGCCTCCGTCGTCACTTCCGGCACCCTCGCTGCGCGACTCTCGAGCGTCCTCGCCCGACGACCGGACACCGTCGGCCTCGCGCGAGTTCGGGCCGTCGGGTCTTCCGCAACGTCGCCCCGGCGGAACTCCGGGTCTGCCCACTCGTCAGCCGGGCGGGACTCCGGGTCTGCCGACTCCGCCCAGGTCGCCGCAGCCGCGCCGGATCGAACCGGATGCCGCAGCAGCGTTCGCGTCGTCCCTGCCCCCGCGCGGTCCTCGCCGCGGACCGGAAGAGACCAACGGGCACTCGGCCGACGGTCGCAACGGTGAGGGACACAACGGTTCCACTCCGCGGCCCGACACCGATCCCGCTCGTCGTGAAGGACTTTCGGGTCTTCCGCAGCGTCGCCCCGGTGCCACGCCGGGTCTGTCGCCGACGAATTCCGCGCCCACACGCGACAGCCGCCAGGATCAGTCGCAGGCATGGGACTCGCAGCAGTCCCTGCCGGTCCGCGAGCCGCAGCAGGACTCGGCGCATCGTGCGCCCTCCCCGCAGCCGCGCCCCGCTTCCCCCGGTCTTCCGCAGCGTCGTCCGGGCGCGACTCCCGGGCTTCCGGGACGGGCATCCGGATCGTCCCCCTCGGTTCCGCAGAACCGGCCGCAGCAGCCGATGGCGGGTCCGCTCGCGGGTGGCGAATCCACGGATCGGACGGAGGCACCGAGCCGTTCCGACCTGCCGCAGCGCGCGCCGGCCTCGGATCCGGGCCGTCGTCAGTCGGAACTCTTCCAGGGTCTTCCGCAGCGGCGTCCGGGAAGCGCGCCCGGTCTGCCGCGTCGTCAGCCGGGCAGCACTCCGGGGCTTCCGCAGCGACCTGCTGCGGCCACCAACGGTTCCGGATTCGATTCGGCCGCAGCGGCGTCCGGGCCCAGCATCGCCGACGGTGGTTCCGTGTCGCCCCGCAGCGACGCGCAGCAGGCGGCCCGGCACCGCTACCGGACCAACTCGGCGAAGACGGCGTCGTTCTTCCAGCCACGGTCCGACCTGGCGTCGGCCCGTCCGCAGCCGGCGAACACTCCGATCTTCACCACGATGATGTCGGATTGGCTCGTCGACCCGACGAGCCTTCCGGAGGATCGCAGGAAGCGGGAATGGCACTCCGCCGCGGACGCGGGTTGGGAAGCAGCTCAGCGTGCTTCGGAAGCCCCCGTAGAGGAGCACACCACCGCGGGTCTTCCGCGGCGTGCCCCCGGCGAACGCCTGGTGCCGGGTGCCGTACGGGCGCCGGCAACGGGTGAACTGCCGAGGACCATTCGACGTCGAGACCCGGAAGCCATCCGGGCCAACTTGAGCCGCCATCAGCAGGGTGTCCGCGACGGACGCGCCTCGGCGAATACCAGCAATCGCGAGAACGACGAACAGGGAGTTCGATGAATATTGATCATGGATCCGACGCAGCTCGTCCATTGGACTGGTTGGTTTCCAACTTCGCGCGCGAAGTCCCGGGTGTCTCGCATGCCGTACTCGTGTCCGCCGACGGCCTTCTCATGGCCGCCAGCGCCCACCTCCCGGTGGATCGTGCCGAGCAGCTCGCTGCGGTGACCTCGGGCCTGGCGAGTCTGTCCAACGGTGTGTCGCAGCTGTTCGACGGGGGAGGTGTGCTGCAGTCCGTCGTGGAGATGCAGCACGGTTACCTGTTGCTGATGAGTGTCGGCGACGGCTCCCACCTTGCGGCTCTGACGGCCTCCGAGTGTGACATCGGACAGGTCGGTTACGAGATGGCGCTCTTGGTCGATCGAGTGGGTGCTTCGGTCGAAGCCACTCCGCGGGTCGGTCTAGGGTCCTGACGTCGAGGTGGCCATGGAATCGCGGAAGCCGGAGTCGGTGCCGGATCAGCCCAGTCTGGTCCGGCCCTACTCCCTGACTTCGGGACGTACGAGTCCTGCGGTCGAATTGGCGTTGGAGGCGCTCATCCAGGCCATTCCGGGTACCGACGATCGGTCTCGGGATCTGGACAACATCAACGCCACGATCCTGGAGCTGTGCAAGGAATCACCCTCCGTCGCGGAGATCGCCGCGCGCGTGGGGTTGCCGATCGGCGTGGCACGCGTGCTCGTCGCCGATCTCGTCGAAGCCGGACACGTACAGATCCTGGCCACGCTGAAAGACGATTCGAGCGACGCGGAGCGTCGTGAGCTGATTGAAAGGGTCCTCAGTGGACTTCGCGAACTCTAACGCCACGAAGCGCGTGACCTCGACCAAGATCGTCATTGCCGGAGGCTTCGGCGTCGGTAAGACGACTCTGGTCGGGGCGGTGTCGGAAATCGTGCCGCTTCGCACCGAGGCGCTCGTGACGAACGCCAGCGACGGCGTCGACAACCTCTCTGCGACACCGCAGAAGGCCACTACTACGGTCGCCATGGACTTCGGTCGTATCAGTCTGGCCGACGACCTCGTCCTCTACCTGTTCGGCACCCCCGGACAGCATCGCTTCTGGTTCATGTGGGACGACCTCATCCGCGGCGCCATCGGTGCCATCGTGCTGATCGATACGCGTCGCCTGGACGAGAGCTTCGCCGCCGTCGACTTCTTCGAGGCGCGCAATCTCCCGTTCATCGTCGCCATCAACGAATTCGACGATGCTCCCCGGTACCCGCTCGAGGACATCCGGCAGGCGATGGCGATCTCGGCTGATGTGCCGATCGTCTCCATCGACGCCCGAGCACGGGAATCGGCGAAGCAGGCGCTGGTCACCGTCACCGAATATGCCTTGCGCAAGTTGCACCAGCCGGTGACCCAGTAATGGGGGAGGGCCTCGAGCTCTTCACGATGGGGTCGTGGGTTACGGTCCTCGCTTACCTGACCTCGGCGATCGGGGTGTTCGTCGGGGGCACCGGTGCTCGGCGTGTACGAACCACCTCCAGCGATCGATTGCGTTCGTACTGGATGATTCTCGCGGCGCTGGTGAGCGGCGGTGTGGGTGTCTGGCTCGCCGTCTTCCTGCCCATGGCGGGCTTCAACGTCGACGACAGCGTGGTGCGGTACGACACCGTCACCATCGTGTTCTCGATACTCGTCGCGATGGTGTCGGTGTACGTGGCCCTGCTCGTCGCGATTTCCGGCGACAGCCCTGCCACCCTCGGCCGCACGGTCATGGGGGCTCTGGTGCTGGGCGCCGGCCTGGCAGCCGTACCGTTCACGGTCCTCGCCGCGGTGCGGATCCGGGGTTCACTGACGTTCGATCCCGTCTGGGTCGTCGCCGCGGTGGTGCTGGCGGTCGTGACCGCCTTGGGCTTCCTGGCACAGGTGAAGACCGCGGACACGTGGCCCAAACGCCTGCTCAGTAGCGCGCTGGCCGGTGCGGCCGTGATCGCCGTGCACTTTCTCGCTGCCGCGTCGGTGCGTGTGAAGATCGATCCCGCGGTGGTGGTCTCGGGTGGGATCGAGGTTTTCTCGATTCTCTTCCCGCTCTTCGTCGTCGGTCTGTTGTTGCTGGCCGTACCCATCGTGCTGGTGCTTCAGGCGCCGGATCGGGTTGCGGCGGAACTGGAAGCGGAGTCCGAGCGGTGGGCTGCGGAAGGACCGGTGGAGTCCGTCGACGGACGGACCTTCTGAAGATTTTCCGAATATATTGTCACCCAGCACATCTGGTTGAAACCGGAAAAGGGGAGTACGCTGCTGGATAGCGTCGGGGGGCGCTGTCGGTCTACTCGGCACGACACGAACCGATGCGTCGTGCGTGCCGCTCTCCTGGGGGCAACATGTCGCACGAGGTTCACCATTTTTCCATGGGGGTATGGGTTTTCGCCCTCGCCTACATCACTTCCGCGGTCGGATGCTATGCCGGTCTGTCCTGCGCGCGCAAAGCCGCGAACGCGTGGACATCGGTCGCCCGAACCCGATGGACGCTCATGGCAGCCCTGTCCATCGGGGGTGTCGGGATCTGGTTGATGCACTTCATCGGGATGATGGGATTCGACGTACCCGGTTCCACCATCCGCTACGACCTCGGACTGACGCTGCTGTCGGTTGCGCTCGCCGTCGCAGCCACCCTGTTCGGCTTACGGATCGTCGACACCGACGTGCAGTGGCTCCGCGCGATGCCGTCCGACGTGCGGATTCTCATCGGTGGAGTGATCATGGGGTTCGCCGTCGCCGGCATGCACTACAGCGGCATGGCCGCGGTGCGGGTTCAGGGCGAACTCGAGCAGGGACGGTTGTACGTCGCAGCGTCCGTGGCCATCGGTGTCGTCGCGTCGGTCGTGGCGCTGTGGTTGTCGCGGGTCGCGGAACGGCCCGCCGTACGGATCCCGGCCGCTGCGGTCATGGGATGCGCTGTCGTGGCGTTGCACTACACGGGAATGGCCGGGATCGCGGTGACCGTCGATCCGTCCGCTCCGAACCCGGAGGGGATGACCATCATGACTCTGCTGTTCCCCGGATTCATCATCGGCGTCGCGCTGCTCGCTGTCCCGGTCGTCGCTCTGATGGCGTCGGCGAGCACCCAGGACCTCGAGCAGGAACGAGAAATGGCGAGCTGGCTGGGTGAGGACCGCCCCGATGTTATGTCCGGTCCCGACGAACGACGTGTGGAACGGTGATGTGATGTGAACGCCCACAGTGCGATAAGGTCTCTTACGCTGCTGGACAGTCGGGGTGCAGCTCGCATCGGGTAGGTCGTGGCGCGCGCCCTCCGAGCGCGGTGGTGACAGCGTGCCACTGTGAGGGCCCACGTGTCACACGACGTACACCACTTCTCCATGGGGATGTGGGTATTCTTCCTGTCCTATGCCACTGCGGTAATAGGGTCGTTCGTCGGGTTGTCCTGCGTTCGACGGTCGCTCGACGAGCCCCGGCGCAGCGGCAACTGGTGGCTCCTCATGGCGTCGCTGTCCATCGGTGGTGTGGGTATCTGGCTCATGCACTTCATCGGCATGATGGGTTTTTCCGTGCCGGGCACAGCCATCCGGTACGAGCTGGCACCGACCGTCTTCTCGGTCGTTCTCGCCGTCGTCGCGACTCTCGTGGGGTTGAGGATCGCCGACGTGCACGCCGTCAGCAAGCGCCAGGTGGCGGAATCGGTGCGTCTGCTCGTCGGCGGTCTGCTGATGGGCGCCGCGGTGAGCATGATGCACTACAGCGGCATGTTCGCCATCCGCATCCGGGGCACGATCGAACACGAGACGGGCTACGTGATCGCGTCGGTGATCATCGGTGTCGTCGCCTCCACGGTTGCCCTCGCACTCGCGCGCCGGGCGCGGCGGCTCGAGATCCGCATCGTCGCCGCGGTCGTCATGGGATGCGCGGTCGTGGCGTTGCACTACACCGGTATGGCGGGGGTGCGGGTCACCCTCGACCCGAGTCTGCCCACGCCGGAAGGCATGACCGTGTTGTCGCTGCTGTTTCCTGCGTTCGTTCTCGGCATCATCGTCCTGGCCGTGCCGATCACCGCGCTGCTGCTCGCCTCCGACCCGGAGGACGCCGTGCGCGACGCCCGGCTCGAGCAGTGGGCGGCGGAGGTGGAACGGCAGGTCGACCGCGACCCCGTGACCGGATCCCACATGTGAGAGCCCCGTTCCGGACAGATCTCGGCATGTGAAGTGCCTGTCCTTCGCGGCACCAGCTGACCTGCACCTATAGACTCGTGTGGTTGCGAGACGTCCGTCCGGCCGAAGGCCGGAGCCGGGGCGTGCGAGCCGAGTAGAAGAAGGAGCTCATGACCGACACCACGTTGCCTCCCGAGGGGCCGGGGCACGACCGCATCGAGCCCGTCGACATCCAGCAGGAGATGCAGAGCAGCTACATCGATTACGCGATGAGCGTGATCGTCGGCCGTGCTCTGCCCGACGTGCGTGACGGCCTCAAACCGGTGCATCGTCGCGTGCTCTACGCGATGTTCGACAACGGCTTCCGCCCCGACCGCGGGTACGTGAAGTCGGCGCGCGCGGTCGCCGAGACCATGGGCAACTATCACCCGCACGGCGACTCGTCGATCTACGACACGCTGGTGCGTCTGGCCCAGCCGTGGTCGATGCGCTATCCGCTCGTCGACGGCCAGGGCAACTTCGGTTCCCGCGGCAACGACGGCGCGGCCGCCATGCGGTACACCGAATGCCGGCTCACGCCGCTCGCGATGGAGATGCTGCGCGAGATCGACCACGAGACGGTCGATTTCCAGCCCAACTACGACGGTCGCACGCAGGAACCGACGGTTCTCCCCAGCCGTATCCCCAACCTGTTGATCAACGGTTCGGGTGGCATCGCGGTGGGTATGGCCACCAACATTCCTCCGCACAACCTTCGCGAAGTCGCCGAGGCCATCTACTGGGCGCTCGAGAACTTCGAGGCCGACGAGGAGACCACCCTCGCCGCTGTGATGGAGCGGATCAAGGGACCGGACTTCCCGACGGCCGGCCTGATCACCGGCACCCAGGGCATCCACGATGCGTACACGACCGGTCGCGGCTCGGTGAAGATGCGCGGCGTCGTCGAGATCGAAGAGGACGCCAAGGGTCGCAACACCATCGTGATCACCGAGCTGCCGTACATGGTCAACCCGGACAACCTGATCACCTCGATCGCCGAGCAGGTCAGGGACGGCAAGATCGCCGGCATCTCCGACATCCACGACGAGTCGTCGGACCGCGTGGGAATGCGCATCGTCGTCACGGTGCGCCGCGACGCCGTCGCAAAGGTCGTCCTCAACAACCTGTACAAGCACACGCAGCTGCAGACCAGCTTCGGCTGCAACATGCTGTCGATCGTCGACGGGGTGCCCCGCACGCTGCGCCTCGACCAGATGATCCGGTTGTACGTCAACCACCAGGTCGAAGTCATCGTCCGGCGCACCCGCTACCTGCTGCGCAAGGCCGAGGAACGCGCCCACATCCTGCGCGGCCTGGTCAAGGCGCTCGACGCGCTCGACCAGGTCATCGCGCTCATCCGTGCGTCGCAGACCGTCGACATCGCGCGTGCCGGCCTGATCGACCTGCTCACGGTCGACGAGATCCAGGCCGACGCGATCCTTGCGATGCAGCTCCGTCGCCTCGCCGCTCTCGAACGGCAGAAGATCATCGACGACCTCGCCGAGATCGAGCGCGAGATCGAGGACTACAAGGACATTCTCGACAAGCCCGAGCGGCAGCGCGCGATCGTCCGCGACGAGCTGAAGGAGATCGTCGACAAGTACGGCGACGATCGTCGCACCCGGCTGGTCGCGGCCGACGGCGACGTCAACGACGAGGACCTCATCGCACGCGAGGACGTCGTCGTCACCATCACCGAGACCGGCTACGCCAAGCGCACGCGCACCGACCTGTACCGCTCGCAGAAGCGTGGCGGTAAGGGCGTCAAGGGAGCCGAGCTCAAGCAGGACGACATCGTCAAGCACTTCTTCGTGACGTCCACGCACGACTGGCTGCTGTTCTTCACGACGAAGGGCCGCGTCTACCGGGCGAAGGCGTACGAGCTGCCCGAGGCGAACCGCACGGCGCGTGGTCAGCACGTCGCGAACCTGCTGGCCTTCCAGCCCGACGAGCGCATCCAGGGCGTCATCCGTCTCAAGACCTATGAGGACGCCCCCTACCTGGTGCTCGCCACCCGCAACGGTCTGGTGAAGAAGTCGCGCCTGTCGGACTTCGACTCCAACCGCTCGGGCGGCATCGTCGCGATCAATCTGCGCGGCGACGACGAGATGGTGGGCGCCGTACTGTGCTCCGCCGACGACGACCTGCTGCTCGTGTCGGAGCAGGGCCAGTCCATCCGCTTCTCGGCCACCGACGAGGCACTGCGTCCGATGGGCCGCGCGACCTCCGGTGTGCAGGGCATGCGGTTCAACGGCGACGACAGGCTGCTCTCGCTCAATGTCGTCAAGGAAGGCACCTATCTGCTGGTCGCAACGTCCGGTGGTTACGCGAAGCGCACCGCGATGGAGGACTACCCGGTGCAGGGCCGCGGCGGTAAGGGCGTCCTGACGATCCAGTACGACCGGAAACGTGGCACCCTTGTCGGCGCACGCATCGTCGAGGACGACGACGAGTTGTACGCCATCACCTCGAGCGGCGGTGTCATCCGCACTGCGGCGAAGCAGGTGCGCAAGGCAGGCCGTCAGACCAAGGGCGTGCGGCTCATGAATCTGGCCGAGGGCGATACATTGCTCGCGATCGCACGCAACGCCGACGAGCCGGACGAAGCCGACGCAGCCGGAGCTAAGGAGTCGTAAGTGAGCACTCCCCAGGGACCGAACGGGGCCGATCGCGGGCAACCCGGTCGGAAGCCGGAGGACCGTACACAGAACGAGGTGACACCCGAGAAATCGGGTCAGCAGCAGGGCACGGCACCGGAGCAGAAACCGGCGCCGGAGAACCGGCCGTCCCAGGCGGCCGGGGCACCGGCGCAGGACTCGTCCGGTCCGACAGCGGGGGCGCCGGAGCAGCCGCGTCGCGACGATTCCCCGGCAGATACGGCACCCGCGCAGAAGGCCGCCGAGGCACCGGCGAAGGTGACCCCGGAGAAACCGGTCCAGGAGGGCGCACCGAAGTCCGGTGGTGTATCCGTGGCCGATGGTCAGGGGCGCACAGGTCAGTCGCCTCGCTCCGGTGGCCCGACCCCTCCCTGGCAGCGGGGAACGGCCTCGGCGCAGTCGGGTGCCCAGCAGAACGCTCCGCAGACGAACGTTCCCGGTGTCGGCCCCGGTCTCTCCAAACAGGGCGGATCGCCTCAGCGTCCCGCTGCGTCCGCGGGTAAGGGTGCTGCGCCCGGAGGTGCGAATCCGTCGACGCGTCCCGTCGTGACGGGTACGGCCGCTCCCAAGGCCGCCGGAGGGGCTCGCCCCGCCGGTTCCGGAGATGCCGCTCGGGCGGCGGCCGACCGGGTCGCTGCGGCGAAAGCGGATCGTGCCGCTGCGGCGAAGGCGAAGTCCGCGGTCATCGACGGTCCGACCCGGCACATCGAGCGCAAGGATCTCGCCAAGGATCTGCCCGATCTGTCCGCCGTGAAGCATCCGTCGTCCGGTTCGCCGAGCACGGGGGAGACCCCTCAGGTGAGCGCGGCTGCCGCCACGACTGCGGTTCCCACGGCGATCCCTGCCACGGGACCGCTGCGAGCCACCGTCCAGATCCGCCGGATCGACCCGTGGTCGATGCTGAAGATCTCGTCGGTGATCTCGGTGTCGCTGTTCTTCGTGTGGATGATCGCGGTGGGCCTGCTCTACGGCGTGCTGGCCGGTATGGGGGTGTGGGAACGCCTCAACAGTGCGTTCACCGACATCGTCTCCGACTCCGGTAGTGGTGCGCTCGTTTCGGCCGGCCAGGTGTTCGGCTACGCGACGATCATCGGCATCGCCAACACGGTGTTGCTGACGGCTCTCGCGACTCTCGGTGCGTTCATCTACAACCTCTGCACCGATCTCGTCGGGGGTGTTCAGGCGACCCTCGCCGACCCGGATTGACCTGCGGGAACGCTGCCCCGCCGAGGCGATTTGTTTCTGGCGGCTTCGGTGGGGTAGTGTTCCATCTCGGTTCGAGGGCCTATAGCTCAGGCGGTTAGAGCGCTTCGCTGATAACGAAGAGGTCGGAGGTTCAAGTCCTCCTAGGCCCACTCCCGTGCCGGAAGGGTGATCGGAATGAAGGTTCTCGCACTCGTGGGAACCGGGTTCCTGATCGTTCTCGGAATCGCTCGCATGCTTCGGAGCGAAGACGAATGGCACGCGGTTCCCAGTCGCTGAAGCGGCGGACGGGGCCTTAGCTCAGTTGGTAGAGCGCTGCCTTTGCAAGGCAGATGTCAGGAGTTCGAATCTCCTAGGCTCCACAAGAAAATATTCAGATAGAGGGCGTTTCCGGGATTCCGGAAGCGCCCTTTCTCTGTTGCTGCCCCCGGCTGGTGTGCCTACATCCCACACTCGAAGGGTGACGCCTCGCCTCTCTCCGCGACTCGCCGAGATCGTCGCGGCCCTGCCTCTGGAGCCGCACCTGAGGGTGCTGGAGATCGGCTGTGGGCCCGGGGCCGCAGCGCGTGCGGTCGCCGAACGGTTGACCACCGGACACATTCTCGCTCTCGACCGGTCCCCGGTGGCGATCGACCGGCTGACCTCGTCGTCCGGAGATCTGATCGCTGCGGGCCGGTTGAGGGCGCGCTGTGTCGCCGTCGAGGACTTCGTCCCGGGCGTGGACGAGGAGCCGTTCGACCTCGTCTTCGCAATCAGGGTCGGCGCCCTCGACGGACGTCACCCCGAAGCCGGTAGGGCAGCTCTGGCACGCATCGCGGCGGCGACGCGCCCGGATGCGCGACTGTTCATCGACGGTGGTGATCCGTTGAGGGAACTTCCGATCCCGAGATGATCGTGAACGGTCCCTAACCGGGGCACCGTTTCACGTGAAACATCAGGACAGGGCGGTGGTGAGGACCCGTCGGATCGAGGCACGTACGTCGTCGAGCCCGCGACCGGCCTCGATCAATTCCGTTCCCTTGTGCACGAGCGCGGTGACGAGCTCGGCATCGAGTTCGGGATCCGCGACTCCGAGAGCCCGCAACGCGTCGACGAGGGGGAGGACGAGGTCCTGATGCATGGCGTGCATGCTCTCGTCACTGAACGCCTGAGGGGTGAAAGCGGCGAGAGCACCGACGATCGCGTGCTCTCCCTCGGCGACCAGCTGCAGATTGACGTCGATGTACGTCAGCACCCGCTCCGTCGGATCGGACACCTTCTCCATCGCCTCGATCACGCGCGTGTTCCAGCGCGGGAACATGTCGACGACGACCGCGTGCAGCAGGTCGTCGCGCGAATCGAAATAGTTGTAGACGCTCGACCGGGCCAGACCCGCGCGACGCGCCACGTCGCCGAGCGAGGGTGCCTGTTCCGGTTTCTCGGCGAGGAGTACGAGTGCCGCGTCGAGGAGGGCACGGCGCTGCGCGGCGCGGTGCTCCGCGACCGTCGCTGCGGAAATCTTCGGCACCGCCGGCCCTCCTCGTTCGGCTGTCGACCGTTCAGTCGTGTGGTCGAAGTCTTCCGTCGACCATCTCGAGCACGCGGTCGCAGTGCCGCAGGATTTCGTGGTCGTGGGTGACCATGATCGTAGCCACTCCACTGGTGTGGGTTTCCCGTGCCAGCAGTTCGACGACCTCGTGGCTGCGTTTCCGATCGAGGGCGGCGGTGGGTTCGTCGACGAGCAACAACGACGGTTCGGCCATCAGGGCCCGCGCGATGCCGACACGTTGACGCTCACCGCCCGAGAGCTGCCCGGGTCGCCGATGGGCGCGGTGCTCCATGCCCACCGAGGCGAGCAGCTCGTCAGGGTTCCGTCCGGGGCGTCCGGCGATCTTCTCGACGAGGAGCAATTGATCGCGTGCGGTCAGGGCGGGGAGGAGATTGCCGGACTGGAATACGAAGCCGACCCGCTCCCGGCGCAGCTTCGCGGTCGCCCGCGGGTCGAGTGCGGTCACCTCGATACCGTCGACGTTCACGGTGCCGGAAGTGGGTCGGCTGAGGCCACCGGCGACCGCCAGCAGACTCGATTTGCCGGCACCGGACGGCCCGACGACGGCGACCAGCTCACCCGGCTCGACGCCCAGGTCGACGTGATCGAGGGCGCGGACCGTGCTGTCGCCGTCGCCGAAGGACAGGCAGACGTCGGACAGTGCGAGGCCGGTGGAGGTGGTGACGGTCATCTGTTCTCTCCCAGGGCAGCGAGCGGATCGACACGGACGATGCGGACCACGGCGAGGGCGGCGCCGAGCAGGCCGAGGACGACGAGCAGGACGGCACCTCGAGCGACGGGGCCGGATTCGAGGACGAACGGCATGCCGCTGCCCTCGAGGCCCGACCCGAGTCCGAGACCGACGAGCACACCGAAGGCGACCGAGCCGACGAGCACGATCACGGCCTGCAGGAGGGCGTCGCGCAGGAGGAATCCGGTGGAGGCGCCCATGGCGCGGAGGACGGCGATCTCACGGCTGCGCTGCACGGTCCAGATCGTGAAGAACGCTCCTACGACGAGGGCTGAGATCGCGTAGAGGAAGGCGGTGATCATCGACATCGTCATCATCTCGGCGCTGTAGCCGGGGGAGGAATCGAACGATTCCTCCAGGATCTTCGCTGTCGTACCGGCCGCTGCGTCACCCGCGGTGAGATCGGGCAGTGCTCCGTCCACACCCTCGATCGCGACCACACTGGCTTCGGTGTACGCGCTCGGAGGGACCTGTTCACCGAGCCGGACACCGGCGTGGATCTCCTGCCAGGTGCTCAGGGGAAGGTAGGCGACGTCGACGTGACCGAAGGTGCGCTTGTCGGAGGCGAACCCGACGACGTCCAACCGGGTACCGAGACGATCGACGACGATCGTGTCGCCGAGTTCGACGCCGGTGGCGCGGGCGCTGTCGCTGAGGACGACATCGGTGTCACCACCGAGCGGTGCCCCCTCGGCGACCGAGGGTTCGAGGAACGAGCCCGGCCGGATGCCGAAGAGTGTGAGGTCCACGGGGACCCCGCTCTCGGTCTTCGCGTTGACGATGGTGTTGCCGAACAGTTCGGCCCGAGCGACGTCCGGGCGGGCACGCCAGGCATCGGCCTGGTCCTCCGTGACCACGGATCGGGAGAATGCGGAGTCGGCCTTGGTTCCTTCGGCGAAGGCGAATGCCTGCACCGGTGTGCGTTGCAGTGCGGAGACGCCGTCGACGACGAGACCGGACGACAGACCGGACAGGATCACCATGAGGATCGAGATGAGCGCGACGACGGCGCCCATCAACAGGAAGCGGGTGCGCGCGAACCATAGTTCGCGCATGGCAAGAAACATGCGGAGTCCTTCGTGGGCTGGACCGGATATGTGCCCAATCTTCTCGACGGCACGTCGATATCTTACCGACGAGCTGTCGTTATATTTCGTGATGGTTACTACATGAGGTAGTAATCGCAGGTGAGGGAAGTATTCTGACTTCATGGCCGAGGTGAACACCGTGATGCGCATGCGCGCGGTCTTCGTGAGCGGAATCTCGGCCGCACTGAGCATCGCCGCGCACGCCTTCGCCGGCGGAGCAATTCCCCACCAGGACGCCCTGGTGTTCCTCCTCGGGCTTGCCTTCGCCATCGGAGTCCTCACCGGCGAAACCAGGCTTCCGGTGCCGCTCGTCCTCGTCCTCGGGCAGGTCGCCGGCCACCTCGTGCTGGGACTCCACGACGGTCACCTGCACACACCGGGATCCGGAATGATCTCCGCCCACGCGGTTGCCGTCCTCCTCGCCGCAGTACTGGTACGGGGCGCCGAGAAGGGCTGCGAAGCAGCACTCGCAGCGCTGCGCCGGATCGTTCCCGAGACGTACCGCACGCTGCCCGTGGCCGTCGCCGAACCTGTCCCGACGATCCACCGCCCCGATATCGGTCCCGGCGTACTACTCGTCGGCGGAACCGGCAGCCGCGCACCTCCCGTTGTTCTCCGCTAGGTCAACCTTCTCGGTCGCCGCCGCCGGCGACCGCTCGTTCCGTGTGCCCGCAGAGGCACCGACACTTACGGAGAATCATGAAGAAGACCATGTTCGGCACTGCGATCGCCGCAACGGCCCTGCTCGCCGCCGCCTGCGGGTCCGACACCGGCACCACCGACTCGGCCGAGGCCGTCGTCGTGTCCGAGGCCTGGGTCAAGGCCTCCGACGCCGGGATGACCGGCGCCTTCGCCGAGATCGAGAACACCGGCAGCAGTGACGTGCACATCGTCGGCGCGTCCAGTCCTGCATCCGCCACCACGGAACTGCACGAGATGGTGTCGTCCGACGGCGCCTCGATGGTGATGCAGGAGATGGGGGACGGGCTCGTCATCCCCGCGGACACCGTGCACACCCTCGCGCCCGGCGGCGACCACCTCATGCTCATGGACCTCGTGGAGCCTCTGCGACCCGGGAGCACGGTGACCTTCACCCTCGAGTTCGCAGACGGATCGACCGAGGAGTTCACGGCCCAGGTCCGCGACTTCGCCGGGGCACAGGAGGAGTACGTGCCGTCCCACGACGGGGCAGCCCACGATGGCTAGGTTCACTCGACGCACCCTGCTCGGTGGCGGTGTTGCCGCGCTGGGTGCGGCCGGGCTCGGTGCGGTCGGCGGTGGCACAGCGGTCGCGTCCCGTGCGCCCGAACCGAGGGGCTCGCAGACCGTCGAGATCCACGGTGCCCATCAGGCGGGTATCGACACCCCCGCGCAGTCGTTCGTGTCGTTCGTGGCACTGGACCTCGCCGACGGTGTCGATCGTGACGGGCTCGTCGGGATCATGCGGGTGTGGGCCGAGGATTCGCGGCGACTCACCACCGGGACGCCGGCGCTGGGCGACACCGAGCCCGAACTCGCCGTCGACCCGGCCCGTCTGACGGTCACGGTCGGCTACGGTCCCGCGGTCTTCGCCGCTGCGGGCCTGACCGACCGGCGACCGGTGTGGCTGAAGCCGCTGCCGGCCTTCCCGATCGACCGGCTGGAGGAGCGATGGTCCGGCGGTGACCTGCTGGTGCAGGTCTGCGCAGACGACCCGGTGACCGTCTCGCACGCTGTGCGCACACTCACCAGGAGCGTGCGATCGCTGGCGACGGTCCGGTGGATCCAGCGCGGATTCCGGCGTGCGGCCGGTACGCGGCCCGACGGGACGACGATGCGCAACCTCATGGGACAGGTCGACGGCACCGTCAATCCCGTGCCGCGCAGCCCGGACTTCGACCGGCAGGTGTGGAATCCCGGCGACCCGCCGTGGATGGCCGGTGGCACCTCGCTCGTGCTGCGCCGGATCCGCATGGAACTCGACACGTGGGACGAGCTGGACCGTCCGGCTCGCGAACTCGCGCTCGGCCGGCGACTGTCGAACGGCGCTCCGCTGACGGGTTCGGAGGAACACGACGACGCCGATTTCGAGGCCACCGACCGGTTCGGTATCCCGGTGATCCCACCGGAATCGCACGTCGCGCGGGCACGTCCCCGCACCGGCGACGAGCAGTTCCTGCGACGCGGCTACAACTACGACGATCAGGACGGCGCCGGTCTGTTGTTCGCCGCCTATCAGGTGGACGTGGACCGTCAGTTCGTCCCGGTGCAGCAGCGCCTCGCCGAGCACGACGCGCTGAATCCGTGGATCACGCCGATCGGATCGGCGGTCTTTCTCGTCCCTCCGGGATTCGGTCCGGAGGGGTATCCCGGCGACACTCTGCTGGGTGTCTGAGGCAAGACCGCGACGTATGTGGAATCGAGGTCTAGCCTCGAGGGTGTGACCGAGATTACACAGATACGTCAGGGTTTCGCGTCGCTGCGGGAAGGCGGCCTGAACTGGGACGCCTTCCCGCTCCGGCTCTTCGCGAAGGGCAACGCAGCGCACTGGGATCCGATGGACATCGACTTCTCCCACGACGCCGAGGACTGGGCGTCGCTCAACTCGGAACAACGCCGCAGTTCGACCTACCTGGTCGCGTTGTTCGTCGCCGGCGAGGAGGCCGTCACGCAGGACATCCTTCCGTTCCTCCGCGCCATGGAAGCGGAGGGCCGGTTGGGTGACGAGATGTACCTGACCCAGTTCTGCTACGAGGAGGCCAAGCACGTGCAGGTGTTCCGTCGCTGGATGGACACCGTGGGACTGACGTCCGACCTGCACCCGTTCGTTGCCGAGAATCCCTACTACCGGCGGCTGTTCTACGAGGAGCTGCCGCACAGCCTGCGCGTGCTCGATCGAGATCCGTCCCCGGCCAATCAGGTCCGCGCGAGTGTCACCTACAACCACGTCATCGAGGGCAGTCTCGCGCTGACGGGCTACTACGCGTGGCAGAAGGTGTGCACCAAGTACGGGATCCTGCCGGGCATGCAGGAGATCATCCGGCGGATCGGCTCCGACGAGCGCCGGCACATGGCGTGGGGGACCTTCACCTGCCGACGGCATGTGGCAGCGGACGACTCGAACTGGAACGTCGTGTTGCAGCGGATGGAGGAGTTGCTTCCCCTCGCGACCGGCATGATCCAGTGGCAGAACGAGCAGTTCGACGAACAGCCCTACGGTCTCGACAACGACGAGTTCATCTCCTATGCGGCCGACCGGGCACAGAGACGGCTCGGCGCAATAGAATCCGCGCGCGGACGTCCGCTGGAGGAGATCGATCTCGATTTCGCTCCCGCCGTGCTCGAGGACCGTTTCGGGGACGAGGACGCCGCCGCGCTCGCTGCGGTTCCCGCTCCCGACCGCACCCCGGCGGACTGAGCGGGGTCGATCGGAGACAGGGGATCGATCAGAGCAGCATGCCGGCGAGGATCGCGATCAGCACGAGAACGGCGACCACCCCGATGACGACCGTTCTCGTGTTGCCGGTGTTCTCGTCCGCGGTACCCGTGGTGAGCACCGGAACGGGTGCGGCCTCCTTCTTCGCTGCTCCGCGGTTCTCGGCGGTGCTCTCGGCCCCGAGACGTCTCTCCTCGAGTTCGCGTAGCCGAGCGAAACCGCCGGTGAGCACGTCGGTTTCGTCGTAGGAGGGCGGAAGTCCGATCCGGGTCTTGTTGGTCTCGCGTGCCGGCGTGAATCCGGCCGCGAGGATCGCGGCGCCGAGCGCCGCCGTCTGTTCCGGGCCCGGCCCGACGAGGCTGCGTACCGTGAGCTTCATGGCGAGGCTGTTCGCGATCTCCTGGATGTGGGTGCGATCGCGTGCGACGAGACCGTCGCCCATGACGACGACGGCCTCGAGATTGTCCGGTATCCAGCCGAACGATCCGAGGGCCGTGGCGAGTTGGGCCGCCGGGGACGGAGCGCCCTGAGCGGGAGTGCGGTAGGCCTTGCCGGCGGGCACGCCCGAGCGTACGAGGGTGACCGTCGAACCGCCGTCGTCGAGATGGAAGACCCCCACGAGTTGGCCTGGGGTCTCGGAGATCTCGGAGGCGTACCAGGCAGCGGCCGCCTGCGCGTCGGACACGAGATCCACGTGCCGCAGATCCGCGTAGTCCAGGGCGGCACGCAAGGTCGCGATGGTGTCCGGATCCCAGTGCGACGGGTAGGTGGCGGCGTAGCCGGGATCGCTGTCCCGGTCCATGCCGCCGAAGGTCGGCAACGGGTGGCACTCCCGCAACAGGCAGTGGATGGCGGTGGCCATCGCGTCCTCGGCGCGGTACATGCGACCGTCGCTCGCGGTGATGCCCGAGGCGTCGCCGACCCGGGTGAGGAACCCCGCGATCGTGCGTGCTTCGTCCCCGTGCGCCACGCTGCCGAGCGACGTGGTGCCGTCGTGGTCGACGTGCAGGACGGTGTCGCGGGCGAGGACGACAGGGTCGGGAGTGCCGGGTTCGTTGGATGCGATGACCGCCGTGGACACGACTCGCCCGATCCGGAGGCCGACACCGATCGCCATGTCTTCCCTTCCTCGAGAGGCTGTCCGCCCGTCGTGCTGCCGAGGACCCGACCCGTTGCGGGTAGGCCGGACAAATACACCGCTTCGGGCGCGAAGAACGATTGTGGCAGACCGGCCGGAAAGTGCCGACCCTACTTGCGGGTAGGTACGTGTTACAGTCCGTACCACCGTGACGAGGGACACATGGTGCCGGTGTGTCCAGGGGGAGGAACAACATGGTGGGGCGTGCTCGGACATGGATCACCGCGGCGGTGACGACGATCGTCCTCGCGGGTGGGCTTCTCGGAACCGCGACGACCGCAGGAGCCGAGACGGATTTCTACCTCCCACCCGACCTGTTGCCGGCGGGCGCTCCCGGCGACGTCCTGCGCACAGCACCGTCCGATCTGGCGCTGCGCGTGCCGGTCGCCGACGGCGTCTTCCCCGGTCAGGGCACCACGCTCCTGTATCGCAGCAACGATGCGAAGGGCGCACCCAACGCGGTGAGCGGCACCTACATCGAGCCGTCGACCCCGTGGAGCGGTCCCGGCGACCGTCCGCTCGTCGCGTTGGCCGTCGGCACCCACGGTCAGGGTGACCAGTGTGCGCCGTCGAGAAATCTCGGGGCGCTCGTCAATTACAACCCACCGCTCGACCTCTTCACCGAGTACGAGGTGCTGTCGATCAACGCGTTGCTGTTGCGGGGCATCGCCGTGGTCGTCACCGACTACGACGGTCTCGGTACGCCGGGGCACCACACCTACGTCAACCGGGCCGCTGAGGCGCACGCGGTCCTCGACTCGGTGCGTGCGGCGCTGAAACTCGAGAACGCCTCGGTGACCGAGAACAGCCCGGTCGGCCTGTTCGGCTACTCGCAGGGTGGCGGCGCATCGGGCGCGGCGGCCGAGCTCGCTCCCGAGTACGCCCCCGAACTGAACCTCGCCGGTGCCTACGTGGGTGCTCCGCCTGCCGATCTCGTGGCCACGCTGAAGCAGATCGACGGCACGCTGCTCACCGGTGCGATCGGTTACACGATCAACGGTCTGGGCGAGGCGTACCCGGAACTGCGCGACGAGATCGACGCAGAGATCGGGGATCGTGGCCGGCAGATGCTCGCGGCCGTGGCGAACCAGTGCGTCCCGGAGACGGTGGCGAACTTCGCGTTCCAGCGCACCGGCGACTACACGCGTACGGGCGAGCCCCTCGACATCGTGCTCGGCCGCCTCCCCGAGGTCCGGAAGATCCTCGAGGAACAGCGCATCGGCAAGCGCACTCCGGCCGTGCCCGTCCTGCTGCAGCACGGTACGCA
Source organism: Rhodococcus sp. R1101 (assembly GCF_000278445.1). Taxonomy (NCBI): domain Bacteria; kingdom Bacillati; phylum Actinomycetota; class Actinomycetes; order Mycobacteriales; family Nocardiaceae; genus Rhodococcus; species Rhodococcus sp. R1101. The sequence continues at coordinate 14,598 of NZ_AJVB01000002.1, read as the reverse complement.
GGACGACACCGTTCCCTACGGTCAAGGCAGGGAGCTGGCGCTGGACTGGTGCGACAAGGGCGCGACGGTGCAGTTCCTGCCCAACACGACGCCGCCCGTCCTTCCCGGCTTCGTCATCAACCACGCGGTGCCGATGATCGCCGGGCTGCCCGAATCCGTCGCGTACATCGAGGCGCGACTGCGTGGTGAGCCCGCACCGTCCAACTGCGGAACCTTCTGACGCTCCGGCCGATTCGCGGCCGATCCGGCCCGTACTCCCTCCCGGGGGTGCGGGCCGGATCCGTACGAGGGGTCTACACCGAGTGGCGGGTGTCGATGATCCGGCGCGCGACGTTCGTCTCCGACGACGGGCCCGGTTCCCAGCGGGCGATCCACGGGCCGGTGCCCTCGCTCGGATCGAGCACACCGCGCTCGAGCCACTCGTATCTGCCCTCGAGAACGCCGGCCGCGGTGTGCCGGTCCTCGGAATCGGTGTTCGTCCACAGGGCGTCGAACAATCTGTCCACCCGCAGCCGCGACTGCCGGCAGAAGGTGTCGGCCAGTTCGAAGGCCGCGTCGGCTCCGGGATGCCCGTCGACGCGTTGCCGTTCGGCGCGTACACACACGGCGGTCGCGGCGAACAGCTCGGCTCCGATGTCGACGATCCGTCCGAGGAAGTTCTCCCGCTTCTCGAGTCCGGCCTGCCAGCGGGCCATCCCGTAGAAGGTCGAGCGGGCCAACTTGCGCGAACTGCGTTCGATGTATCGAAGATGTGCTGCGAGGGAACCGAATTCGCTGTAGGTCCGCGGTAACTGTCCCTTGCCGGCGACCAGCTTCGGCAGCCACCGGGCGTAGAACCCGCTCGCCCGTACCGCGGCCTGGGCCTTGGCCTTACCCGTCGAGTCGGGGTCGGCGAGTTCGCCGGCGGCGCGCAGATGAGCGTCGACCGCCTCGCGGGCGACGAGCAGACGCATGATCTCGCTCGACCCTTCGAAGATGCGGTTGATCCGCAGGTCGCGGACGAGTTGTTCTGCGGGAACGGCTCGCTCACCGCGCGCCGCGAGCGACTCGGCGGTCTCGTAACCGCGGCCCCCGCGGATTTGCACGAGTTCGTCGGCGATAACACAGCCCATCTCGCTCGCCCACAGTTTCGCCAGTGCGGCCTCGATGCGGATGTCGTTGCGCTGCTCGTCGTTCATCTGTCCCGACAGTTCCACGACGGACTCGAGCGCGTAGGTGGTTGCGGCGATGAACGAGATCTTCGCGGCGACGGCCTCGTGCTCACCGACGGGCCTACCCCACTGGACCCGCGCCGACGACCATTCACGAGCGATCTTCAGCGCCCACTTCCCGCCGCCGGCGCACATCGCGGGAATGGCGAGCCGGCCGGCATTGAGCGTCGTCAGCGCGATCTTCAGACCGTCTCCTTCGCGCCCGATGAGGTTCTCCTTCGGGACCCGCACCGCGTGCAGCCGGGTCACGCCGTTCTCGATACCGCGCAACCCCATGAAGGCGTTGCGGCGTTCGACGGTGATGCCGGGGGAGTCCGCTTCGACGACGAATGCGGAAATCCCTCCGCGGTGCCCCTCGCTCTTCGGTACGCGTGCCATGACGACGAGCAGTTCCGCGACCACCCCGTTGGTGGTCCACAGCTTGACGCCCTCGAGTTCGTAGGCGTTCCCGTCCTCGATCGGGGTGGCGGTGGACGCGAGTCGGGCAGGGTCGGAACCGACGTCGGGCTCGGTGAGCAGAAAGGCCGAGAGGGCGCCGCGCGCGCATCGCGGCAGGAAGCGTTGCTTCTGTTCGGGGGTGCCGGCGAGTTTCAGCGGTTCCGGCACACCGATCGACTGATGCGCCGACAACAGTGCACCGAGGGTGGGATGTACCCCGGCGACCACGGTGAGCGCCCGGTTGTAGGCGACCTGCGACAGGCCGAGGCCACCGTATTCCTCGGGGATCTTCATGCCGAAGCAGCCGAGTCCGGCCAGTTCGCGCACGTACTCGTCGGGTACCCGCGAGTCGCGCTCGATGCGGGCGCCGTCCATCGAGCGGCACACCGCGCGGAGCCGGGTGAGGAACTCCTCGGTGCGGGCGTCCTCGTCGGGCGTCGGACGTGGGAAGGGATGGACGAGGTCGAGGGTGAGACGCCCGAGGAACAGTTCCTTCGCGAAGGACGGCTTGTTCCATTCGGTTTCGCGGGCCTGCTCGGCCACTTCTCGGGCCTGCCGCTCGGTGACCTGTGGGGTTCGGACATCGGCGCTGTCTGCCATGACTGCCTCCGGGTCGCGTGCCTACTGGTGAGTATGCACCCGGATGTGTCCCTTATCACAGCTTCCGGAAAGTCGATCATGAAGCCAGGGGGTGTGAACGAGATCACCGCCCGGGAGAGGGTCCGGGACGTGCCGGCTCTTCCGGACACGCCTACGCTCGAACCGTCATCGACGACGCGCCCGCCCGTTACTCACCGGTCCCATCACGGATCGGAACGGAGGTGGCCATGGAATTCCTGGCCTTCGTCCCCGTCCTATTCGCTGTGCCGACGGTGTTCTACTTCGCGGCCCGTCTCATCGTCGACTACGAGATCCGTTCGGCGGAACGACAATTCGGGCAGACGGACGAGGTCTCGGCGGGTCCCGGCGGTCAGTCGCCCGACGCGTCGGTGGTCCCCGGCGACTCCACCGTGCCGGTCGTCGCCTCCGGCGACTCCGCCGGCCGCACGCGCGGCGGTTCCGGAGCGATCGGAGGGTGGGCCGGCCTGCGTCGCCGGTAGAGCACGACCCCTCCGGCTGCGGCGACGGCCACCACCCCCGCGATGACGAGACCGGTCCGCCTACCCCTGCGCTCGCGTCTCGCGGCCGACTTCGTGGCGCACCGCGCGGCCGCGGCGTGTCGTGTTGCCGTGAGCAGTCCGCCCGCGACGTCCAGACCCTTGCGGGCCGCGAACAGTCCGGCGGCACTCGAACCCTGTGCGAGCGCGACAGCACCCTCGCCGGCCACACGGAGAGCACCTGCAAGATCGCCGGATTCGTCGTGGCGCCGCACGAATGCCGGAAGCCACACGGTGTCGGTGTCGGCATGAATCAGCTTGCTCATGCGTCCACTCTTCCATACGGTCCAGGCCTTGTGGCTGTGACCGGAGAGCGTGTCCTGCGCGGCCTGTCCTGCTCGGGAGGCGGGCAATGGCACCATGGGGGAGTGACTTCACCGCATCAGACAGCAACGGCCACGCTCCACACCAACCGCGGCGACATCGTGATTGCCCTCTTCGGCAACCACGCTCCCAAGACGGTCGAGAACTTCGTCGGCCTCGCCGAGGGCACCAAGGAGTACAAGACCCAGAACGCCAAGGGCGAGACCAGCGGCCCGTTCTACGACGGCGCGGTCTTCCACCGCGTCATCGACGGCTTCATGATCCAGGGCGGCGACCCCACCGGCACCGGCCGCGGCGGCCCGGGCTACCAGTTCGCCGACGAATTCCACCCCGAGCTGCAGTTCGACCGCGGCTACCTGCTCGCGATGGCGAACGCCGGCCCGGGCACCAACGGCTCGCAGTTCTTCATCACCGTCGGCCCGACCCCGCATCTCAACCGCCGCCACACCATCTTCGGTGAGGTCGTCGATGCCGACTCGAAGAAGGTCGTCGACGCGATCGCCACCACCGCCACCGACCGCGCGGACCGCCCGGTCGACGACGTCGTGATCAACAGCATCACCATCGCCTGAGAGAGTTCCCATGACGAACCCCGGCTGGGGCTCCGTGCCCGAGGGTGGTGGCCCGCAGCCCCAGCCGCGGTGCGTTCGCCACCCCGACCGTCCCACCCTTCTCGCCTGTTCCCGGTGCGGCCGGCCCTCGTGCCCCGAGTGCCTGCGCGACGCGTCTGTCGGACAGCACTGTGTGGACTGCGTCGCCGCAGCCGAACGGTCGGTGCCGCGGGCCCGCACGATCGCCGGTGCGCCCGTCCGTTCGGATCGGCCGTCGCCGATCGTGACGTACGTGCTCATCGCCCTGAACGTGCTCGTCTTCGGCATCACCGCCGCGCAGTCGGCGAGCGTGCTGAACAACGAGCAGGGTTCTGCGCTGTTCCTCGACTGGGCGCTGTGGCCGCCCCTCATCGCCGCGCAGGACGAGTACATCCGGATCCTCGGCAGCGGTTTCCTGCACTTCGGTCCGATGCATCTGGCCGTCAACATGTTCGCTCTGTGGGTGATCGGCCGCGACACCGAACTCGTGCTCGGACGCGTCCGCTACCTCTCGGTCTATCTCGTGTCGATCCTCGGCGGATCCGCCGCAGTGCTGTTCATGGAGACCGGTGCGGTCACGGCCGGTGCGTCGGGAGCGGTCTTCGGTCTGCTCGGGGCACAGGCCGTCATCCTGCTGCGTCTGCGCCGGAGCCCGGCACCCGTGCTCACCATCGTGGGCCTCAACGTGATCATCAGCATCACGATCCCGGGTATCTCGCTGTGGGGTCACCTGGGAGGTCTCGTCGCCGGTGCCGCCGCGACCGCGGCCCTGTTGTACGCCCCGCAGTATCTCGGCGCCGGCAACGACCGGGAACGCATCGTGCGCACCGGATGGATCGCGCTGGTCGCCGTCGTCGTGGTGACGCTGGTCGCGATCGTGTTCGCCGTGCTGCGGCTACGCGCTCAGTTGGGCGTCTGATCGGGCGCCAGATCGCGCACCGCGAGGGCCGCGTGCACGGTCCTCGGGTCGCTGCCCAGATCCCACCGGCCGAAGATCATCAGGCTCTCGGTGCCCGTCGCGGGGTCGACCGTGTCGATCTCGAGCATCGGCACGCGCCGCCCGAACCGCGGGTATTCGACGATCCGCACGCGGTGCAGGGCCGCGCGCGGGAACTCGCGACGACCCGTCAGCCGCATCGTCGCGATACCCGCTCCTCCCGGTAGCACCTCGAGACGCGGACGCTGCCGCAGTGCGAGCGCGACCGTCCCGAGGACGAGCATCGCCGCGAAACCCACCAGCACGCGACCGGCCGCGTCGGGAACCGCGACTACCGCCGTGACGGCGAGGGCGATACCGGCGGCCGACAGGGCCGCGATCGCGGCGGGCGGGGTCGACCATCGCAACGGTGTGTCGTCGGGCATGCGCGTCCTCTTCAGCGTCCTCGTGCGGGGCCGATCATCGGGTTGTGCACAGTGTTATCCCCAGGTGGGGATGAATAACATCGGTGTAACCCGTGCGGGTGGGGTCAGCGCCATCTCATCGTCATGATCAGGCCGACGACCATGAACCCGAAGCCGATCAGGAAGTTCCAGGCTCCGAGATCGTTCATCCAGGCGATCTGCTCGGCCGCGAGGTAGTACACGACCAGCCACAACAGTCCGATGACCATCAGGCCGAGCATCACCGTCACGTACAACGCGCTCGACGGCCCGGCCTTGACCTTCACCGGTGTGCGGCTCACGGTCCGGGTCGCGGAGACGTCCTTCTTGCGAACCTTCGACTTGGGCATGATGTCCTCGTTCTCACGACTCCATCCGTCGCATACGGATGGAGTGGTCGGTCGGCTACCTGTCGAGATCACGCTAACGTAAGGCCAGGATCGGAGGTACGACGTGTCGGAACGACGACTGCGCGCACCCGTGTGGGGTGTCGCGACCCTCGTCGTCTGCCTCGTGGCCGGTCTGCTCGTGGGCACCACCCGCGGAGTGTCCGACGGCGACGAACTGCGCGCCGGCGACTCCCCGCGACTGTCCGATCTGGTCCGCGCCGCGCAGGAGAAGGCCGACGAACTGGCCGCCACACGCGACGATCTCGCGGCCCGCATCGACGAACTCCAGAACCGCGCCGCCGTGACGGACGAGGACGTCGCCGCGGTACTCGACGACCTGTCGGCGATCGAGGACCCGGCCGGGCTCGTGGCCCGGCGAGGCCCGGGCGTGACCGTGACCCTCACCGACGCACCCCGCGACGCGAACGGGCGGTATCCGTCCGGTGCGTCGCCCGACGATCTCGTCGTGCACCAGCAGGACGTGCAGAGCGTGCTCAACGCGATGTGGGCCGGCGGTGCCGAGGCCGTGGCCATGCAGGACCAGCGGATCGTCGCGACGTCCGCGCCTCGCTGTATCGGCAACACGTTGCTGCTGCACGGACGTACCTACTCGCCGCCCTATGTCGTCACCGCACTGGGCGACCCGGCGCGGCTGCAGGCCGCCCTCGATGCCGAACCCGGTATCCGCATCTACAAGCAGTACGCGGCTCGCTATCAACTCGGTTACGGGCAGCAGGTGTCGAACGACCTGTCGGTTCCCGCCTACACCGGCGGTTCGTCCGCGCGCTGAGCGGTGCACGGGCGGGTCGCCCGATTGGGATACCGGGCGGGTCGCCCGATTCGGATACCGGGCGGGTCGCCCGATTGGGATACCGGGCGGGTCGCCCGATTCGGGCCACTGAGTACCCTCGTCTCATGCGCATTCTCGTCGTCGACAACTACGACAGCTTCGTCTTCAACCTGGTCCAGTATCTGGGTCAGCTCGGAACGACTGCCGACGTGTGGCGCAACGACGACGCGCAGCTCACCGCACCGGGTGCTCTCACGCGGGTCGCGAGCGAGTACGACGGCATCCTGCTCAGCCCCGGCCCGGGCACCCCCGAACGGGCCGGGGTGAGCATCGACCTGGTCAAGGCATGCGCCGACACCGGCACTCCGCTGCTCGGTGTGTGCCTCGGCCACCAGTCCATCGGCGTCGCGTTCGGCGCGACCGTCGACCGCGCCCCCGAACTGCTGCACGGCAAGACCAGCCTGGTCCGCCACACCGGTGCGGGTGTGCTCGCCGGCCTGCCGAACCCGTTCACCGCGACCCGCTACCACTCGCTGACCGTGCTGCCCGAGACGATGCCCGCCGAGCTGGAGCCGACCGGCCATACGGAGACCGGGATCGTCATGGCCCTGCGTCACGCCGAGCTGCCGATCCACGGTGTGCAGTTCCATCCGGAGTCGGTGCTCACGCAGGGCGGTCACCGGATGCTCGCGAACTGGCTCACGGTCTGCGGTGAAGCCCCCGACGAGGCGCTCGTCGCCCGGCTCGAGGCGCAGATGGCCCGCGCCCTCGACGGTGGAGCCGCCTGAGCATCCCCGTTCGACGAGAAAGGCGCCGATCCCTTCGAGGACCGGCGCCTTTCGTGATTCACGAGCCGCTCAGCGGATACCGAGCACACCCACTCCCACGGAGATGGGCTGGTTCTTCGAGATCTCCGAACCCGGCGGCTGGGCCTGCGTGATCACTGTGCCGACGAGATCGACGTCGAGCGTCGCCTCCCGTGTCTGCTGGAGCTGGGAGGCGTTGCCCGTCCAGCCGGCGCTGCGCAGGGCGGTCAGCGCGTCGGAAACCGAGCGGTTGGTGATGACGGGCATCTCGATGCGGTCGCCGTTGGACACCCGCACGGTCACCGTCGAGCCCTGTTCGGTGGAGGCGCCACCGGCGGGGCTCGTCGACACGACGGTGCCCTCGGTCTCGCTGGAGTCGATCTGCTCGACGACCACCGTGAAGCCGGCACCTTCGATGTTGTCGCTCGCCACCTCGACGGTCTGGCCCACCACATTGGGGACGCGCACCAGTTCGGGGCCGGATCCCAGGGTGACGGTGATCGGGCTGTCGCGGTCGACACTCGCGCCTGCGCCGGGGCTCTGGTCGACGACGAGATCCTCGTCGGCGGCGGCCGACGGAGCGCGGCCGACATTCGGGTCGAGCCGCAGACCGACGGCGGACAGCTCCTGGGCTGCGCGTTCCTGCGTCATCCCTTCGAGCCGCGGAATCTGCACCTGCTCCGGTCCGCTCGACACCTCGAGCGTCACGGTCGAGCCTTCCTCGGCCTGGCTTCCGGGCACGGGACGGGTGTTGATGACGTTGCCCTTCGCGACCACCGGATCGCTCTTCTGCTGGATCGAGACCCGGAAGCCGGCGTTCTGCAGCCGGCTCTCGGCGACCTCGGCGGGGACGTTGCGGACGTCGGGAACCGCGACCTGGGCGGCCGTCGAACCGGGTCCGAGCGACCACAGGAAGACACCGACCACGCCGACGACCGCCACCGCGGCGATCCCGAGCAGCACCTTCTTGAGAACCGAACCACCACCGGACTCGTCGGCGGGTGCTCCGGCCGCACCGGCGGGCGCGACGCGGTTGTACCGGCCGGGGTTGTTGTCGGCGGAGTCGAGCAGCGTGGTGCGGTCCTCGTCGGTCATCACCATCGGCGCGCTCGGACGCTGTCCGCTCAGCACGCGGATCAGGTCGCTGCGCATCTCCGCGGCCGACTGGTAGCGGTTCGCGGGGTTCTTCGCCATCGCTTTGAGGATCACCGAGTCGAGCTCGGGCGGCACGGACGAATTCACCGACGACGGCAGGGGCGGATCCTCCCGCACATGCTGGTAGGCCACCGCGACGGGCGAGTCGCCCTTGAACGGAGGTTCGCCGGTGAGGATCTCGAACAGGACGCAGCCCACCGAGTAGACGTCCGACCGGGCGTCGACCTGCTCACCGCGTGCCTGCTCGGGCGAGAGGTACTGCGCGGTGCCGATCACCGCGGCCGTCTGCGTCATCGGACTCGCGGCGTCGGAGATGGCACGGGCGATGCCGAAGTCCATGACCTTCACCGCCCCGGCCTTGTTGATCATGACGTTGGCCGGCTTCACGTCGCGGTGCACGATCATGTTGCGGTGGCTGAAGTCCAGGGCCGCGCACACGTCGGCGATGACCTCCATCGCCCGCTTGGGGGTCATCGGTCCGTCGGCGCGCACGAGGTCGCGCAGCGTGTCGCCCTCGACGTACTCCATGACGATGTAGGGCAGCGGTCCGGCCTCGGTCTCGGCCTCACCGGTGTCGTAGACGGCGACGATCGCCGGATGGTTCAGTGCAGCAGCGTTCTGCGCCTCGCGTCGGAAACGCAGGTAGAACGTAGGGTCGCGTGCAAGATCGGCACGTAACACCTTGATGGCCACATCCCGGCCGAGCCGCAGATCCCGCGCGAGATGCACCTCGGACATACCGCCGAAGCCGAGGATCTCACCCAGCTCGTAGCGGGAGGAGAGCTTGCGGGGTGTGGTCATGACGTTCCTTGGTTGTTCGTACCGTTGCTGGTTGCGGATGAATTGTCGTCCCCTCCACCTGCGGCCTCGGGGTCGGTCTCGCTGCCGCCGCCACCCTCCGTGCCGCCCGTTCCGCCGTTGCCGCCACCCGTGGCCTCCGTGGGGGTGGTCGTCGTCGCGGTGGTCGTCGGCTCCGCCGTGGTGGTGGGCTGTGTGGTCGTGGGTGGCACGGTCGTCGGCTCCACCGTGGTCGTCGGCGGCACCGTCGTGGTCGGCGTCGGGGTGGGGACGAAGGTCTCCGTCTCGACGGGCGGTGGCAACGGCACGAACGTCGTCGTGGTGGTCTGCGGCGGCCGGGTCGTCGTGGTGGTGGTCGCGCGGGTCGTGGTGAGCTGTGTCGTCGGCGACGGGGCGCGTGCGGGTTCTTCGTCGTCGCCGCCGAACAGCACGATGCCCAGGGTCACGAGGGCGAGCACGACGGCCGCACCCGCGGCCCAGGCCAGCGCGGTGGGGCTCGGCATACGCCGACCGCGGTCGTCGGCGGGCATACCCGAGGTCGGCGGACCCATCACCGGCGGGCGTCCGGCGGTGGGCGGTTGCGCGGAGCGCGGCACCGACGAGTACGCGGTCTGGTCGTACTGCTGGGTCGGATGCAGTGCACGGGTCGCGGAGGTCGGGGCCGTGGTCCCGGGAACGCCGGGCGGAAGAACCCGGTTGGCGCTGGTCACGGGCGGCACGTTGCCGGGCGGCGGCACGGGCCGGCCCGAGCGCACCGCGGCGACGGCGTTCGCGAACTCGCCACCGTTCGCGTAGCGGTAGGCGGGGTCCTTCGACATCGCGATCTCGATGAGTTCGCGCACCTCGGCCGGAAGATCCGTCGGCAGGGGTGCCGGGGTCTCCTGGACGTGCTTCATCGCGACCGTCACGACGCTGTCGCCGAGGAACGGACGCCGGCCCGACAGCACCTCGTAGCCGACGACGCCCAGCGAGTAGACGTCGCTCGCGGACGTGGCCTCCTGGCCCAATGCCTGCTCGGGCGCGATGTACTGCGCGGTGCCCATCACCATGCCGGTGCGGGTGACCGGGGAGGCATCGACCGCCTTCGCGATACCGAAGTCGGTGATCTTCACCTGGCCGGTCGGGGTGATGAGGATGTTGCCCGGCTTGACGTCGCGGTGGACCACGCCGGCGTTGTGTGCCGCCTGCAGCGCACGTCCGGTCTGCTCCAGCATGTCGAGCGCATGCGGCAGCGACAGGCGCCCCAGCCGGGACAGGACGGCGTTGAGCGGCTCGCCGTGCACCAGCTCCATCACCAGATAGGCGATGGACTGGCCTTCGGCGTCGGTGGTCTCGCCGTAGTCGAACACCCCGGCGATACCGGGATGGTTGAGCTGTGCGGTGGTGCGCGCCTCGAACCGGAACCGGGCGAGGAAGTCCTCGTCGCCGGACAACTCGGCCTTGAGGACCTTCACCGCGACCCGCCGGTCGAGCCGGGTGTCGAGTCCTTCCCACACCTGACCCATTCCGCCGGTCGCGATGAGCCGCTGGAGACGGTAACGGTCGGCGATCATGGCGCCGCTGCTCAGAGCCATGTCAGCCTCCCTGTAATCCGGCCGAGATGACGGCCCGGCCGATCGGGGCGGCCACCGAGCCGCCGGTCGCGGCGAGAGCTCGGTCGCCGCCGTCCTCCACGAGCACCGCCACGGCGATGCGGGGTTGTTGTGCGGGTGCGAACGCGATGTACCAGGTGTGCGGCGGGGTGTTCCGCGGATCGTTGCCGTGCTCCGCGGTGCCCGTCTTCGACGCGATCTGCACACCCTGGATCGCACCGCCGCCACCGGCGTTGTTCTCGGCGCCGATCATCAGGTCGGTGAGGGTCGCGGAGACCTCCGGCGAGATGGCCTGACCGAGCGACTCGGGTTTGGTCTCCGCGAGTACCGACAGATCGGGGCCCTGGCGCCGGTCCACGAGATACGGCTTCATGCGGACACCACCGTTGGCGATCGTCGCGGCGATCGACGCGTTCTGCAGCGGAGTGAGCGCCACGTCGCGCTGACCGATGCTCGACTGGCCGAGCGCCGCACCGTCCGGGATGGGGCCGACGGTGCTCGGCGCGACGGGCAACGGGATGTCGAGGGTCTCCCCGATGCCGAGCTTCTCCGCCTGGCCGACGAGGGCCTCACGTCCGTCGTCGATACCCATCTCGACGAAGGCCGTGTTGCACGACCGCGCGAACGCCTCCCGCAACGTCACCGTCGGTGCGCCACCGCACGCCGCCCCGCCGTAGTTCTCGAGGGTGGTCGCGGTGTCGGGCAGGGTGATCTGCGGTGCCGCGGTGAACTGCGTGTCGGGGGTGACCCCGTTCTCGAGCGCGGCCGCGGTCACCACGACCTTGAACGTCGAGCCCGGAGGATAGGTCTGGGAGATCGCGCGGTTGAGCATCGGCTTGTCGGGATCGGCGTTCAGCTCGTCCCAGGCCTGGGAGGTCGCGGCGCCGTCGTGCCCCGACAGGCGGTTGGGGTCGTAGCTCGGGGTGCTCACCATCGCGAGGATCCTGCCGGTGCTCGGCTCGATCGCGACCACCGAACCCGTGTAACCCTTCGCGGTCAGCTCGTCGTAGGCCACCTGCTGCACCACCGGGTCGATCGTCGACACGACGTTGCCGCCGCGCGGGTTGCGACCCGACACCAGGTCGAACAGGCGACGGCCGAACAGCAGGCTGTCGGAACCGTTGAGCAGCGAGTCCTCGGACCGCTCGAGTCCGGTGCTGCCGTACTGCATCGAGTAGAAGCCCGTCACGGGCGCGTAGGCCAGCGGACTCATCGGCTGGGTCGGCGGTGCCGGGTATTCGCGCAGGTACTTGTAGCGGCTGTCGGTGGGCACCGACACCGCGAGAGCCTGCCCGGCCGCGGCGATCTGTCCGCGCTGACGGGAGTACTCGTCGATCAGCACACGCGAGTTGCGCGGATCGGTGCGGAGATCGTCGGCCTTGATGACCTGCACGTAGGTGGCGTTTGCGAGCAACGCGACGACCATGAACATCACGGCCATCGCGACCTTGCGGAGCGGACCGTTCATTCGCGCCCCATCATTTCGGTCCGGGCCTCGGCGATGGGCGTGGGTGCCTTCTTGCGGGGGATCGCGGGTTGGCGGGCAGCGTGCGAGATCTTCATCAGCAGAGCCAGGAGCAGATAGTTTGCGAGCAGAGACGAGCCACCGTAGGACACGAACGGTGTGGTCAGACCGGTCAGGGGAATCAACTTCGTGACCCCGCCGACCACCACGAACAGCTGGACGGCGAGGGTGAACGACAGGCCGGCGGCGAGCAGCTTGCCGAAGCTGTCGCGCACCGCCAGCGCCGTACGCATGCCGCGGACGACGAGGATCAGGAACAGCAGCAGGATGGCGGCGAGACCGATCAGGCCCAGCTCCTCACCGATCGCCGCGACGACGAAGTCGGTCTTCGCGAACGGCACCTGCCCCGGCCGTCCGCTGCCCAGGCCGGTGCCGGCGACTCCGCCGGTTGCGAGACCGAACAGGGACTGGGAGATCTGGTAGCCGGTGTTGTTGTAGTCGGCGAGCGGATCGAGCCACGTCTCCACACGCACCCGCACGTGGCCGAACATCTGGTACGCCGCGTAGAAACCGACGGCGAGCAGCGAGAACCCGATGATCAGCCAGCCGACGCGTTCGGTCGCGATGTAGAGCATCACCAGTACGGTGGTGAACAGCAGCAACGACGTGCCGAGATCCTTCTCGAAGACCATCACGCCGATCGAGATGATCCAGGCCGCCAGGATCGGGCCGAGATCGCGGGCCCGGGGGAAATCCATGCCGAGGAAGTGCTTGCCCGCCGTGGTGAACAGATCGCGTTTCGCCACGAGGACCGACGCGAAGAAGATGATCAGCAGGATCTTCGCGAACTCACCGGGCTGGATGCTGAAACCGGGCAGCCGGATCCAGATCTTCGCGCCGTTGACCTCGGAGAAGCGGCTCGGCAGCAGGGCCGGGATCGCGAGTGCCACCAGGCCGACGAGGCCGAGCGTGTAGCTGAAGCGCGCGAGCAGCCGGTAGTCGTGCAGGAACACGAGGACGACGATGAACAATCCGATACCGAGCGCCGTCCACAGCACCTGCTGCGTCGCATCGGGCGACGGTGGCGGCAGACCCATGTAGCGGGCGTTCTCCTGATCGGACAGATCGAGCCGGTGGATGAGCACGAGCCCGAGACCATTGAGCAGCGCGACGATCGGCAGCAGCAGGGGATCGGCGTACTTCGCGAAGCGCCGGACCGCGAGGTGCGCGGCGAGGAACAGCGCCGCGAACGTCACCCCGTACTTGAGCAGGTCGAGGGTGAGCGCCTGCTCCATCGAGACCTCGACGAGCATCAGCGACACCGTCGTCACACCGATGGCCGCGACGATCAGGGCCAGTTCGGTGTTGCGCCGGGTCGACTGGACCGGAGCCGGGGCGAAACCTCCCGGAGGACTCGGGAAGGCCCCCACACCATGGGACACCGACATCAGGCGCCCACCCTGCAGTTCTGACCGGGGATCTGGGGCGCGGGTTCGGGAGCCGGTTCCGTGTTCGGAGCGGGTTCGCCGGGGGCCGGCTCCCCCGGGAGCGGCGCCCCGGGTTGCGACGCCGGTGCGGGCTCACCCGGTTGCGGTGCGGGCTCGCCGGGCGCCGGAGGCTGCACCGCAGGTGTCTCGGTGGGCGGAGTGCCGTTCGGTCCGGGCGCCGGCGTCGGCTCTCCCGGGCCCGGGGCGGGCCCGCCGGGGGCGGGTGCGGGTTCCTCCGGAGTACACACCGGCAGCAGATCCAGCTCCGCGAGCCGCTGCATCTGCTCGCGGGTGTCGTCGAGCGAACCCGACGGAAGGCCGGCACGGACCTGCTCGCGAGCGGCGGGCCACAGGTCGTCGACGAGCATCACCCGGCACGACGCGCTGTTCGGGTCGACGAGCGTGAGGTCGCCCTCGTCGGTGATGCACCCGACGCGCGCCGCCTCCTGCAGCGAGTAGCCGAAGACGTCGCCGGGGATACCGCGCAGCACGGTCACGCGACCGTCGTCGGCGCCGACGTAGTAGTTGTTGCGGATCAACTGCCGGCCGACGAACAGGCCGCCGACCAGCACCGCGATCACCACGACGGCGGCGACCGGCCACCACAGGCGACTGCGCTTCTTCTTCGGCGCCGGCTCCGGGGCCTTGTTGATGACCCGCTTGGGGGTGGCGCGCGGTGGCCGCATCGCGGCGGCACGACCGGCCGCGGTGTTCGGCGGGGGAGTGTCCTCGTCGTCCGCCGATGCGGCACCGGCGACGATGGGATGCGACTGGCCGTAGTCGAGATCGATGACGTCGGCGACGACGACGGTGACGTTGTCGGGGCCGCCGCTGCGCAGTGCCAGCTCGATGAGCCGGTCGGCGCACTCGTCGTGCGTGCCCTGCCGCATGGTGTCGGCGATCGTCTCGTCGCTGACGACGTCGGACAGACCGTCGGAGCACACGAGGTAGCGGTCGCCGGCGCGGGCCTCGCGCACGGTGAGGGTGGGTTCGACCTCGCTGCCGGTCAGCGCCCG
>NZ_AJVB01000001.1:0-76925 GCF_000278445.1 Rhodococcus sp. R1101 | reverse complement strand
ATCGTGATGACGGCCGGCCTGACGCGCGGCGACGTCCTGCTCGTCCACGGTGGCGGCGGCGGTATCGGTACGCACGCCATCCAGGTGGGTAAGGCGCTCGGCGCGAAGGTCGCGGTGACGGCCTCGGCCGGCAAGCTCGACCGCTGCCGCGAACTCGGCGCCGATCTGGCGATCGACTACCGCGAGCAGGACTTCGTCAGCGAGGTGCGCACTGCGTTCGGCGGCGCCGACGTGGTGCTCGACAACATGGGCGCGAAGTACCTGTCCCGGAACATCGACGTCCTCGCTCCCGACGGACGCCTCGTCGTCATCGGCATGCAGGGCGGCACCAAGGGCGAACTGCACCTCGGCAAGCTTCTCGCCAAGCGCGGTCACGTCATCGCCACCGGTCTGCGCGGCCGTCCGGACTCGGGACCGTCGGGCAAGAGCGCGATCATCGACTCCGTGCGCGCCAACCTGTGGCCGCTCATCGAGGAGGCGAAGGTCCATCCCGTGGTGCACGCCGAGCTTCCGATCACCGAAGCCGCGCGTGCACACGAGCTGCTCGACAGTCCCGAGACCGTCGGGAAGGTCGTGTTGCGGATCGAGCGGCACTAGAGGTTGCGGAGCTCGCGGACGAGCTGATCCACCTCGAAACTCGTGGTGTAGGGGGCGAGACCGATGCTCACCGCTCCCCCTTCGTCGCTGACGCCGAGCGAGTCGAGGAGCCGGCTCGATCCGCGGGTGCTCGCCACCGTCGCGATGCGACGGTCGGCGAGGTGCGCAGCCACCTTTTCGGCCGGGACCCCGTCGACGGTGAAGCTCAGGGTGGGGACGCGGCTCGATGCGCGGCCGAGCACGATCACGCCGGTGAGGCTGTCGAGTTGCCGCATGAGGCGGTCGAACAGCACGTCCTGGTAGTTCTGCATCGAGCTGATCGAGATGTCGAGACGCTCGCGGCGGGATCCGGTGGCGTCGTCGTCGAGCGAGGCGATGAAGTCGATGGACGCGGGGATGCCGGCGAGCAGACCGAACTGGTGGCCGCCCACCTCGAGGCGCTCGGCGCCGCGCGCGTGCGGGTTCAGCGACATCGCCGGCACCCGTTCGAGATGGGTCGGGTCGGCGAAGACGAGCGCGCCGATCTGCGGTCCGCCCCACGCGGCCATGTCGACGGTGAGGACGTCGGCGCCGAGGTCGTCGATGTCGATGTGGGCGTAGGGAGCGGCGCCGGCGGCGTCGACGACCATGAGACCACCCACGTCGTGGACGAGATCGGCCACGGCCCGCACGTCGGGTGCGGTGCCGACGATCGACGACGCCGCGGTGAGCGCGACGAGCCGGGTGGTGGGCGTGATGAGTTCCTCGTACTGCCAGGTGGGCAGCTCGCACGTCTCGATCTCGATCTCGGCCCAGCGCACCTGAGCGCCGTAGCGGCTCGCGACCCGCAGCCACGGAGCGATGTTCGCTTCGTCGTCGAGTCGCGACAACACCATGCCGGTGCCGAGCCCGAGGCGGGAACTGAGTGCTTCGGCGAGCCAGGCGAGCAACACCGCGTGGCTCGGACCCAGGACGACGCCGGTCGGATCCGCACCCACGAGTTCCGCGACCGCGACGCGCGCGTCCTCGAGGATCGCGGCACTGCGACGCGACGACAGGTGCCGCCCCGTGGCCGAGGCGGCCGAGTTCCGGAACGCGGTGGACACGGTGCGCGACACCACGTCGGGGATCTGCATACCGGCCCGCGGATCGAGGTGGATCCAACCGTCGCCGAGCGAGGGGATGAGCCCCCGGATCCGGGCAACGTCGTAAGCCATGGCAGACACTCTAGGTCCCGATGTCAATCGGGACGCGCCGTACCTGCACTCGGCGTTGCCCTCTCGGTAGGCTCGGTCGGGCAACCGGGCACCCCCGGGTGGGAAAGGGAAGAATGGAGTCATGACGCATCCGGACAGCGACCAGGTTCTCGTGATCGGCCCCGACGGTCACCCCATCCGTGTCTCCCGTGAGGAGGCCGCTCGTGTCGAGGCCGCCACCGATTCGGAGGCCGGGACGAACGAGAACGGCGGCGAATCTCTGGCCGACATGGTCGAGCAGCCGGCGAAGGTCATGCGGATCGGCACCATGATCAAGCAGCTCCTCGAGGAGGTGAAGGCCGCGCCGCTCGACGACGCCAGCCGCACCCGCCTCAAGGACATCCATCTGTCCTCCATCCGCGAGCTCGGTCAGGGACTCGCCCCGGACCTGCGTGAGGAACTCGAGCGGCTCGCACTGCCCTTCGGTGAGGACTCGGTGCCCTCCGACGCCGAGTTGCGCATCGCGCAGGCCCAGCTCGTCGGCTGGCTCGAAGGTCTGTTCCACGGCATCCAGACGGCTCTGTTCGCTCAGCAGATGGCGGCCCGCGCCCAGCTCGAGCAGATGCGTCAGGGTGCGCTTCCGCCCGGCGTCGCGCAGGGAGGTCCCGGTCACAACGATCAACAGCTTCCCGGCCAGACCCACCCCGGGACCGGCCAGTACCTCTAGTCCCGGCGGGTACGCCCCGGGACTCCGGTATCGCCGCGACGGGTACGCTCGGGTCCCGTGTCAGCGTCTGGAGCAGCATCGTGAGTCGGGTCGGCATCGAAACGCGCGGCGCGTGCGTGGACTTTCCCATCTTCGACGCCAAGACCCGCTCCCTGAAGAAGGCCTTCCTGGGTAAGGCGGGCGGAGCGATCGGCCGCAACAACTCCGACGTGGTGGTCGTCGAGGCTCTCCGCGACATCACGATGTCGCTGAAGGAAGGCGACCGCGTCGGACTCGTCGGCCACAACGGTGCCGGCAAGTCCACCCTGTTGCGCCTGCTCTCGGGGATCTACGAGCCCACGCGCGGCCATGCCCGGGTGACGGGCCGCGTCGCGCCGGTGTTCGATCTCGGTGTCGGCATGGATCCGGAGATCTCCGGCTACGAGAACATCATCATCCGCGGCATGTTCCTCGGAATGAGCCGCAAGCAGATGCTGGCCAAGGTCGACGAGATCGCCGATTTCACCGAGCTCGGCGACTACCTCAACATGCCGCTGCGCACCTATTCGACGGGCATGCGGGTGCGGGTCGCGCTCGGCGTGGTCACCAGCATCGACCCCGAGATCCTGCTCCTCGACGAAGGCATCGGCGCGGTCGACGCGGAGTTCATGAAGAAGGCGCGGGTGCGTCTGCAGGATCTCGTCGCACGTTCGGGCATCCTGGTCTTCGCCAGCCATTCCAACGAGTTCCTCGCGCAGCTGTGCGACCAGGCGATGTGGATCGATCACGGGCAGATCCGTGAGCAGGGCGACATCGAGCACGTGGTGCGGTCCTACGAGGGCGACGAGGCCGGCGACCACGTGCGCACGATCCTCCACGAGCTCGAGCGCGAGCGGATCGCGAAGTCCGCCCACGACGCCGCCGCCTCGACGGGTTCGAACGGTGGCTGACGAACGGATCATCGGCGTCGTCGTCACGCACCGTCGCCGCGAGCTGCTGGCCGACTCCCTGAAAGTTCTTGCCTCGCAGTCGCGTCCACTCGACCATCTCGTGGTGGTCGACAACGGCGACGAGGACGCGGTGCGCGAACTCGTCGACGCGGTGGACGTGCCCACGAGCTATCTCGGCTCGAAGCACAATCTCGGCGGCGCGGGTGGCTTCGCTCTCGGCATCCTGTACGCGCTGTCGCTGGGAGCCGACCGGGTCTGGCTCGCCGACGACGACGGTCGTCCCGAGGGACCGGACGTGCTCGCGACGCTGCTGGACTGCGCGCAGCGCAACGATCTCGCCGAGGTGTCGCCGGTCGTGTGCGACATCGCGCAACCCGACCGCCTCGCCTTCCCGCTGCGCCGCGGCGTCGTGTGGCGACGGTGGCGGCACGAACTCGGCGACGAGGATCTGCTCCCCGGCATCGCCTCGCTGTTCAACGGCGCGCTCTTCACGGCCGCGGCGATCGACGCGGTGGGCGTACCCGACCTGCGGTTGTTCGTCCGTGGCGACGAGGTCGAGGTACATCGGCGTCTCGTCCGTTCGGGACTGCCCTTCGGCACCTGCCTGCAGACGGCCTACCTGCATCCCGACGGTGCAGACGAGTTCAAGCCCATCCTGGGCGGCCGGATGCACACGCAGTATCCGGACAACGACACCAAACGCTTCTTCACCTACCGCAACCGTGGCTACCTGCTCTCGCAGCCGGGATTGCGGCGGTTGCTGCCTCAGGAATGGGTGCGGTTCGGCTGGTACTTCCTCGTCACCCGCCGCGACCCGGCGGGGCTGCGCGAGTGGATCCGGCTGCGCAGGCTCGGGCGCGAGGAGAAGTTCGAGCGTCCCTGACGTCCTCGGATGTCCGACGTACCCGACTGTTCTCGACACTCACGCGGTCACGACGGTCTGGGCGGCGATCTCCTTGAGTTTCGCGTTCGCCCAGCGCAGTTGACGCAGGGTCTGGGGGTGGCAGCGTTCGGAGACTGCGAGCAGTTCGCGGTCGCTCAGTGCCTGCGCCGTCTGGGCGAGGATCTCCCAGTCGAGCGAGACACCCGCCGCCATGCGATGCACGGTGCGCAGATCCCGCAGCAGCAGCACACTCGGGGCGTGTCGGCGTCCGAGCATCTCGCTTCCCTTCCGCCGCACCTCCGCGAGCACCTCGTGGACGCCCTGGGGCTCGTCGTCGAGGTCGAGGTCGTAGTCGTGGCCGACGCGGGCGAGTTCGCGCACGTGTTGCTGCGACCAGCCGGCGATGTCACGCGCCACATGGACGATCTCGTGGTCGACCTTGTGCCGGTCGGCGGTCCGCAGCAGCTCCCCCGCCAGGTCGTTCTCCGAGCGGTGCAGTTCGCGGATCGCCAGAGCAACCTTGTTCATCGCGGACCTCCCTCGTCGAACGTTTCGGTGGTCTCGGCGTCCCGTCCACCCGAGGTGGCGGGCACGGTGCCGGCGACCGGCGCCGAGGCGGTGGTGGTCGGCGCCGCGGAAGGCCCGTCGTCGACGACCGCGACCCGTTCGACGCGCGCGGCACCCGATTTGAACAGGGGTTGTTTCGAGGCCGGATCCCAGTCGGTGAAGGTCAGTTCGTTGGCCGCGCGTCCCTCGAGCGCGGGTTCGTGGCCGGCGGGGGTGTCCCAGTAGCCGTAGTGGAAGGGCAGGAACAGCACCCCGGTCCTGATCCCACTGATCCGCAGCCGCGCGGTGACGTGCCCGCGCGGCGTGTCGATCCGCAACAGGTCGCCCTCGGACCATTCGTGCTGCTCGGCATCGCTCTTCGACATCTCGACCCACACCTCCGGTGCCGCGCGTTGCAGTTGCGGGGCGCGGCCGGTCTTCGTGCGGGTGTGGAAGTGGTAGAGCGTGCGGCCGGTGGTGAGCAGGTAGGGATATTCGTCGGAGACCGTCTCGTGCGGGGGAAGGTACTCACCGGCCTTGATGATCGCTTTGCCGAAGGGGTTCAGCGCCCGGTACTCGGTGGGTTCGACCGGCGCTCCGGTGACCATGTCGCGTCCGTAGTTCTCGCAGTAATCCGGTGCGGCCCAGAACTTTCCGTTCTCGTAGAGACGTTCGGTCCCGTCGGGAGCGTTGGCGTTGCACGGCCACTGGATTCCGCTTCCGCCACGTAATTTCTCGTAGGTGATGCCCGTGTAGTCGCAGGGTCGGCCGGCCGTGCACTCCTTCCATGCTTCGAATGCCTCCTCGGGCGTGGACCACTTCACGAGCGGCTCACCGTCCTTGTCCCGCAGGTCGAGCCGGCGCGCGTAGTCGACGAAGATGTCGAGATCGGGCCGGGCCCGCCCGGGTGGTTCGACGGCCTTCTCCGACAGGTGCACGGTCCGGTCGGTGTTGGTGAACGTCCCGGTCTTCTCACCCCAGGTCGCAGCGGGCAGCACGACGTCGGCGAGCTGGGCGGTCTCCGACAGGAAGATGTCCTGCACCACCAGGAAAAGCCTGTCCTGGGACAGGATCTCGCGCACCCGACGCAGTTCCGGCAGGGACACGGCCGGATTCGTCCCGCTCACGTAGAGGAACCGGATCGAGCCGTCCTCGACGTACCGCATCATCTGCATCAGATGGGTGGGCGCGGTGTAGTGCGGGATCCGCATCGGATCGATGTTCCACACCCGGGCGAGGTCTTCGACGTGCGACTCGTTGGCCCAGTTCCGGAAGGCCGGCAGATCGCCGTCGGCACCGCATTCACGGGTGTTCTGCGCGGTGGGCTGCCCGTTCATCTGGAGGACTCCGCACCCGGGCCTGCCGAGCATGCCGCGCACGAGATGAATATTGTTCACCTGCACGGCGGCCGCGGTGGCCTGATGGGACTGGTAGAAGCCCTGCAGGACCGTCGAGAGCAGCCGCTCCGCCGTGCCGAGCAGCCGAGCGGCCTCCCGCAGATCCTCGAGCGGGACGTCGCAGATCTCGGCGGCCTTCTCGAGGGAGTAGTCGCCGACCTGAGTGCGCAGTTCGTCGAATCCGACGGTGTTGTCCTCGATGTACTTCTCGTCGATCCACCCGCGTCGCAGGATCTCGTGCAGCAGCCCGTTCATGAGGACGACGTTGGTGCCCGGCCGTGGGGCGAGGTGGACCGTCGCGGCCCGCGCGACCGGCGTCCGCCGCGGATCCACACAGATCACCGCCGGTGGATTCGGGCCGGCGAGCCGATCGAGGATCCGCGTCCATGTCACCGTCTGCGTCTCCGCCATGTTGTGTCCGTAGAGGGCGATGACGTCGGCGTGGTCGATGTCGGTGTAGGAACCGGGCTGGCCGTCGCACCCGAAGGACTGCTTGAGAGCAGCCGCCGCCGTCGCCGTGCACAGGCGGGTGTTTCCGTCCATGTGGTTGGTTCTGATACCGCCGTGACCGATCAGCGCGAGGGTGTAGTACTCCTCCAGGAACAGCTGCCCGGTGGTGTAGAAGCCGACCGAGCTGGGGCCGCGCTCGTCGAGCAGCTGCTTCGTGCGACCGGCGACGGCATCCATCGCGGTGTCCCAATCGGTCTCGACGAGCTTTCCGCCGCGCCTGATCAGCGGTGTCGTGAGGCGGTCCGCCGAATGGTTCGCCTGCCAGCCGAACAGGTCCTTCGGGTCGAGCCGGCCGTGATTGACCCGATCGACGGCACGTCCTCGCACCCCCACCATGCGCCCGTCCTTGACGGCGATGTCGAGACCGTCACCGTTGGAATGCAGGATCGTCGCCGACTGCACCCACCTGTCGACATCGTCCTCGGTCAGTCCGTCGGCGAGATAGGTGTCGACGCGGGTGGGCCAGCGTTGCCCGGGTCCGTAGGGTGTGCGCGAACCCCACGGATCCGCGATTCGATCCACGGTGGTCATGTCCCGGCGGTACCCGGACGGGCAGGGACCAAACCGCTCGCGCCCGTTGCGACCAGGAAAGAGTTCGGATCCGGCACAACAATCCGGCAAAACCGACCGCGAGCGTTGCCGATTCGCTTTACGCTGTCGCCACACTCACCTCTGGAGTAGTGATGACCCTTCGCACCACCACCCCGTCGACTCTCTGCGAAGCCTTTCGGACCACCGCCGCGGCGTACCCCGACAAGGTCGCGCTGCGCACGCCCGACGATTCGGTCCGCTACACCTGGCGTCAGTACGCGCAGCGCGTCGAACGCCTCGCTGCCGGACTCGCCGGTCTCGGTGTGAAGCGCGGTGACACCGTCGGGCTCATGCTCACCAACCGGCCCGAATTCCACCTTCTCGACACCGCCGCGTTCCACCTCGGAGCGGTGCCGTTCTCGATCTACAACTCACTGACGGCCGAACAGATCTCGTACGTGCTCGGCAACGCCGGGAACCGGGTGATGATCGCCGAGGAGCAGTTCGTTCCCGTCCTGCGGCAGGCGATCGGCGACACGAAGGTCGAGCACCTGGTGTGCATCGACGGCAGACCCGAGGGCACCATGCCCCTCGACGACCTCGAGGGCGCCGCCGAGCCGTCGTTCGACTTCGACGCCGCATGGAAGGCCGTGCAGCCGTCCGACCTGCTGACCCTCATCTACACCTCGGGCACCACGGGTCCGCCGAAGGGTGTCGAACTCACCCACGCCAACCTGCTCGCCGAACTCGAGGCGACGAGTACGTATCTGCCCACCGGACCGGACGACCGGATCCTCTCGTACCTGCCCGACGCACACATCGCCAACCGCTGGGGTTCGCACTATTCGAGCTTGTACAGCGGCATGCAGATCACCACGCTCGACGATCTCAAGCAGGCCATCACGGTGTTGCCGAGCCTGCGGCCGACGCTCTTCGGCGCCGTCCCCCAGGTCTGGTACAAGCTCAAGGCTGCGATCGACAAGACACTCGCCGAGGAGTCGAGCCCGATCAAGAAGAAGCTTGCGCTGTGGGCGATCGACGTCGGGCGCACACGCGCGCGGCTGCAGTCCGATGGCAAGCCGATCCCCCGTACCCTCCAAGTGCAGCACGCGGTGGCCGACAAGCTGGTGCTGTCCGCGATCCGCGGCAAGCTCGGCCTCGACCAGGTCCGCGCCGCCGTCACAGGCGCCGCCGCGATCTCACCGGAAGTCCTCGAGTTCGTCCTGGCCCTGGGCATCCCGTGCTCCGAGGTGTGGGGAATGTCGGAGACCTCGTGTGTGGTCACCATGAACCGGCCGGGCGCCATCCGCATCGGCACCGTCGGCCAGGCCGTGCCCTGCGCGAAGATCAGGATCGCCGAGGACGGCGAGCTGCTCGTCTCCGGTCCGTTGCTCATGAAGGGCTATCGCAACGACCCGGAGAAGACTGCGGACGCAATCGATTCCGACGGTTGGTTGCACACCGGTGATATCGGCGAGATCGACGCGGACGGCTACCTGCGGTTGATCGACCGCAAGAAGGAGATCATTGTCAACGCGGCGGGGAAGAACATGTCTCCCGCCAACATCGAAGGCGCCTTACGTGCTGCCTGCCCGATGCTCGGTGGTGCCGTCGCCATCGGCAACGACCGTCCCTACAACGTCGCGCTGCTCGCGCTCGATCCCGATGCTCTGGCCGTCTTCGCCGAACAACACGGTCTCAGCGGCAGCCACGAGGAACTCGCGCACCATCCCGTCGTCCTCGAGTCGATCGCGAAGTCGGTCGAGGAAGCGAACACCAAGCTGTCGCGGGTCGAGCAGGTCAAGAAGTACACGGTACTGCCGACGATCTGGGAACCCTCGGGCGACGAACTGACTCCGACGATGAAGCTCAAGCGCAAGCCCATCGACGCGAAGTACGCGGAGGAGATCGACAAGCTCTATGCGCAGGCCTGATTCGTCACCGCGCTCACGATCCGGAGGGAGTGGGACGAGTTCGTGACCGGACGGAACGCCTTGGCGGAGTCGTTCGGAGGTCGATCCCGAGCTATGTCGATGAATCGGTGAGCGAGGCGGTGTAGTCGCCGACGATCTGCTCGGCGATCTCCCGCACCTTGACGTTGCGGTGCTGGGAGAAGGCGACGAGCTTCTCGAAAGCGGTATCGGAGTCGCACTCGAACGTGGCCATCATCAACCCGACGGCCTTGCTCAGCGTCGACCGCGTCTCCAACGCCGTCTTCAACTGGTCGGATTCACGTTCCTGCGCCGCAATGAGTTGCTCACGCAGCCAGGACAATTCGAGATTGACACGGACACGGGCGACGAGTTCACCGGGGTCGAACGGTTTGGTGATGTAGTCGTCGGCGCCGGTGCGCAGGCCCCCGATCGTGGCCTCCGCGCCGGCCCGGGCGGTCAGGAGGATGACCGGCAGGCGAGACGTTGTCGGGTCCTTGCGGATCTCCTCGAGAAGCGCCACTCCGTCCCGGCCGGGCATCATGATGTCGCTCAGGACGAGATGCGGCGGTTGCGACCGGATTCGCTCGAGCGCAGTGTCGCTGTCCCCCACCGCATCCACGTGCCAGTTCTCACGACGCAACAACTGCATCAGGTAATCGCGCATGTCCGCGTTGTCCTCGATCACGAGGATCTGCGGCAGCTCCTCTTCCTGCCCGGAAGATCCGGCCTCGGCGACGGTGTCCCTGTCCCACTGGTGCGCTTCCCCGACGTACAGGGCACTCAGGTCTCCCGGGACGGTTCCGGCCGGGGATTCCGACACCGGACCGAGAACGCGGGGAACGGATACGGTGAAGGTACTGCCGCGCCCGAGCTCGCTGGACACGGTCACACTTCCACCGAGTGCGTGGACCCAGTCCGAGACGAGGGACAGGCCCAGCCCGATGCCCTCCTGACTGCGTCCCCCGGCGTTCTCGACGCGATGGAAGCGCTCGAAGATACGACCGAGTTCCGCCTCCGGAATACCGAGTCCGGTATCGGCGACCGTCAGAACCAACCGGTCGTCCTCGACGTCCAGATCGAGATCGACCGACCCGGCCGGGGTGTACTTGATCGCGTTGGAGAGCAGGTTCAGGACGATGTGAGCCCACAACTGGGGGTCGAGCTGGGTCTGCTCGGCCGCGGCCGCGGTGACCCGACTCCGCAGGTCCAAGCCCGCACGCTGCGCCGCATCGGCGAACAGCTCCACGCATTCGGCGGTGAGTGCCGCCGGGTCGCTCGGTGTCAGGGATTTCCCCGACAGATCGGCTTCGGCACGCGTCACGTCGAGCAACGCGTCGACGAGTCGCCGCAACCGGACCGCAGCGCGCTGGGCGGCTTCCAGTGATTGCCGCTGCGCGTCCGTCAGTGCCGTGGCGTCGTCGAGCACACTCTGCAGCGGACCGAGAAGCAGCGTCAACGGGGTGCGGAACTCGTGGCTGATCGACTCGAGGAACCGCGTCTTCGCGGCGTCCAGCGCCGCGAACGCATCGGCCCGGCGACGTTCGGCGTCCATCGCCGACGCATCGCGCAGCAGCCCCGAGATCTTGGTGACGACGAGTTCGGCGAACGTGGCGTAGGCCGCGTCGAACACCCGATACGGGCTCAGCCCCACCGCGAGAACACCGAGTGGGGCATCGTGTCCCGAGGCCCTCAGCGGGGCGAGCAGGATGTTGTCGATCGGATGGTCGCCGAGGGCCCGCTGCCGGTCGAGCAGGTCCGGGGAGCGCTCGGCGATGCCGGAGACGACGATCGGTTCGGAGGCCGTGGCGGCCTTCGACAGCAATCGATCCTCGTCCGGACCGAGCAGCGCGCCGGAGAAGCCGGGTTTCGTGCCGATCGAGGCGAGCCGCTTCCAGTCCGATTGCGGATCCTCGGGATCGACCACGCGAGCGTCGAGGAAGAGCGCGGCCAGTGGAATGTCCTGCCGGCTCGGAGCGAGCGCGTCCAGCGCGTTCCGGCACGTGTCGATCACCGACATGCCCGAATCGGTGATCGCCACCGTGCCCAGGCGGCTCAGAGCCTCCAGGCGACGCTCACCGAGTACCCGTGAGGTCACATCGGTGGTCGCGACGAAGACGCCCGCGACCTCGCCGGATTCGTCGCGGATCGGGCTGTAGGAGAAGGTCCAGTAGGTCTCCTCCTCGTAGCCGTGGCGCTGCATGAACAGCAGTTCTTCCTCGGCGAAGGTGGCGGTGCCCGCCATCGCCCGTTCGACGCGGGCGCCCACCTCGTCCCATACCTCGTGCCAGCATTCCGGCGCCGGCTGCGCGACCGCGCCGGGGTACTTGTCGCCGAGGACCGGAATGATCGCGTCGTTGAAGATCTGCACCAGCTGCGGCCCCCACCACAGGAGCATCGGCACCTCGGAGGGCAGTACCGTCCGCACCGCCATGCGCAATTCCGCCGGCCAGGACTCCACCGGACCCAGAGGTGTGGCCGACCAGTCGGTCTTCCGGAACCGTTCCAGGCTTTCTCCCGGCCCCGCGAACAGGCGTTCCGCCGGCCACGCTTCTCCCGACTCGGCTGTCGCCCTCATGCCTCGTCACTCCCATCTGCGGTACTTCCCGCCGCCATTCTCCCCCGAGACCGCACAGAACGACGCCACATGGAGGACATACGTCCTCCTTCCCCAGGTCCGCGCTCTGGCCTCACCCACCCTGGTCGCCGACAATGGGTTCGACCCCGTTGACACGACCGAGCAGGGAGGCCCGGGATGACACTCGCAGAACTCATGAGCACTGCCAGGGACACGGTGACCGTCGAACGAGTGTTCTCGAAACCCTTCGAGAAGGACGGGGTCACGGTGATCACCGCCGCGACGATCACCGGCGGCATGGGCGGAGGCGGTGGTTCGTCCGCGGACGGCGAGAACGGCGAAGGTGGCGGCTTCGGCGTCGGGGCCCGACCGGCGGGCGCCTATGTCGTCAAGGACGGGAAGGTGTCGTGGCAACCGGCCGTCGACGTGAACCGGTTGGTGCGGTCGGTCGCCGGAGTGGTGGTCACCTTCTTGATCACGCGCGCTGTCGTCGAACGCGGGCGGGCGGGCCGGCGCCGGTGATCGGCTACTCCGGGCACGTCCCGGCGTAGCGATCCAGACCCAGGCCGTTGTTCCGCTTCTTGCTGCGACCGGTCGGGCCGCCCTTCGGGGAGCGCACCCAGTTGCCGGACGAGTCGAGTCCGGGCATGCGTTCGCTCCCGAACCTGCTGTACCGGGTCTCGCCGTCGACGGTCAGCACACCGTCCTGCACGTCGATGTGGGCGACGGTCGCCCAGTACGAGTTCTTCCCGTTGCCGACGTACACGAGGATCTCGTCGGCGTCGGGCCCGGGCAGACCGTCGTGCCCGGCACGACCGTATCGGATTGCCACACGCGGCTTTCCGAACTTGTCGATCGCGCCCGCGCCGTTGTCGATGCTCTGGTAGATGTTGACGAGAAGATCACCGTTCTCGTTCGGCAGTACCCGAACCTGTTCGACCGCAGGACTCTTCCCGTTGCCCGGACCCTTGCTGTCGCCGTAGTGGTGGATATGCGGCCACGTGTCGAGACTTCCGCGATGACCGGGATCTCCACTGACGACGATGTAGTCGTTCGTGTGCTCGTTGCGGCAGTAGAAGTAGACGTCGAGATCTCCGGTGCCGTACTTCTTCACGTTGCCGTTCCGGTCGTATGTCGCGCCGCGACCGTCCCATTCGAGTCCGACGGTGAGCACCCAGTTCGGATCGCCCTGTGACTTGCGCAGGTCGATCCGGGCGGTCTGCGTGGGCGAATCCTTCGTGAGCGAGATCTGCACCTTCTCGAACGAGATCGGGCTCGCGGCAGGAGGCACCTTCGGAGCGGAAACGGCCGGTTCGGATTCGTCGTCCGCATCGTCGACGACGATCCCGTGATCGGTCGCGAATGCCGCGAGTCCGTCCTGGTAACCCTGGCCCACCGCGTCGAGGCGCCACCCACCTCCACGCCGGTACAGCGCGACCACCTGCAGGACGGTTTCGGTGGCCGGCCCGGGCGGCACGAACTCCAGCACCTGGCCCGGCCCACGGATCTCGACGCGCACACCCGGAACGTCACCGAAGGTGCGTCCCTGCGCTTCGGTGCTCGCGGCGACGAGCACCCGCTGCACATCCGACGGCACCGCGGACAGATCGACCGTGACGGAGGCATCGGAGGTGAGGTGGACACCCGGCACCTTCGGATTGTTGAAGAACACGAAGTCGTCGTCGTTGCGCACGCAGCCGTCGTCGGCGAGGAGGACGGCCATCAGGTCGACAGCTCCGTCCACTGCGGCGCCGAGCGTCACCTCGTATCGAAGATCGGTGAGATCGGTCTTCGACCCCTTCGCCACCTCGGCCATGCGGTCCTCCTGTCCGTGCGGGCGTCCACGAGGAGTTTTCCTCGTTCGCTCGTCCACCATCGCATCCCTTACATTCGAGGCAGTCGGCAACAGGAGTCCCGCGGATGCGACAGGGACAGTGGACGCGGTGGTGGCCGCTCGCGGCCGGAGCGGCGTTCGTCGTGCTGCTCGCCGCGACGAATGTGATCCCGACCTGGCCCGGACTGATCCACCTGGTCGCCCTGCCGCCCCTGGACCAGTTCACCGACCTGCGGGTCCTGATGTCGCGGGCACCGTCGTGGCCGGTCTTCCTGATCCTGTTCGCTCTGGTCGCCGTAGCCCGAGTCGTGCTCATGGCGTGGCTACTGGGCGGCCTCGACGTCCGGCGTCTGCGCTGTGCGGCTCTGTTCTATGCGGTCGCATTCGGGCCGGTGCTGGTGGCAGCGTGTGCCGACGCCACCGCATATGCGGTGCTCTATGCCCGGGTGTTCTGGCCCGCCGTCGCCCTGATCACAGTGTCGATGTTCATCCTCGGTCCGGTCCCCTGGCAGGGCCGATTCCGATTGCGGGAAGCGGGTGCACTGACATGGCGTCGTGGACTGCGGATCGAAGTGACAGTGCCGTATTGCGCCGTGGTCGTGGCGCTCGGTGTGGTGGCAGACCGGTTTCCCGTCCTCACGGTGCCGCTCGTGCCGGTCTCGGCCGCCGCGACCGGCTTGACGATCGTCCTGATGGAGCGTTCGCCACTGCACCGGCCGCGGTCGGCCCTTGCCGCGTTCGTGGCGGTGCTCGTCGCCGTGTCGATCGCGTTCGTCACGACGCCAGGACCCGACGAGCCCGAACCCGGTCCGCCGCAGACGGGTTCGTTGCTGATCCTGTCCGGGATCAACTCGGCATCGGGGCAGGGCAAGATCCATGCGATGGACGTGCACCGTCTCGGTTACCGATGCGAGCAGGTGTACTACTTCTCCTATGCCGGGCCGGGCGACGGACAGCCGCAACACAACGCGACCTGCCCGATCCGCACGGGTGCGCCCTACGGACCGAGCGACACCCAACGTCCGTTCGAAGAGCAGGTCGACCTGTTCGCCCAACAGGCGTCGGCGCTACCTCGCCCACTGGTGGTCGCGGCGCATTCGCACGCCGTCTGGGTGGTGTGGGAAGCGGTCGCCACCGGGCGGGTCGCCGTCGACGCTCTTCTGCTGATCGGCCCGTTTCCGAGCACCCCCACCGGCTACCCGCCACCACATGTGAACGAACCGGGGCGGGTCGTGGGCGACATGGTGCGCGCCGCCGTCCCCGTCACCGACCTTGTCCACCTCCACTTCGATCCCGAGACCCCCGCGGCCCGGGAACTGCTCGGCACGGTGGGAGCAGCGGAATCCATTCTGGACCGACCACTTCCCGCGACAGTGCGAGCGATGACTCTTCCGTCTGTCACCGATCTACCCCTGGCGAGCGACTGGCACTTCGACGTCGAACGAAACGGATGCCCGGCCCGGACTGCCCACCCCGACCTTCCGTTGTCACCGGCCTTCGAGGACGCGGCCATCCGCTTCCTGAACGGTCGTCCTCCCCCACCCTGCCCGCCGTGGCGGGAGTGGGTCGCGGTGGCCGCGCGGTCGTTCGGGATGCCCAGCCGTAGTGGGTAGTCCCGGCAACCGCGCCGCTGGGATCGCGGGTTCTATGCGCTCCTTACGTCCGCCGAGTCGTTGACCGCGCGGATGGTCTGGACGAGCCGCAGGGCCTGCTCGGGTTCGAAGACCTGATCCGGCCCCTGCGGCGCGTAGTCGGTGAACGGCGTCTCGTACAGCAGACCCGGATCCATGGCACCGTGCTTCGTGAGGTGCGCGACGATCAGGTTGACGAAATCGATCTGGCCGGCCGTGGCCGTCCGGCCCTCCAGGAAATCAGCGAAGGCCTGTTGCACGGCTTGCTTGTCGAGCCCCACCAGCGACCGCACGAAACGGCCGAGGCCTTTCGCGTTCTCCACCGCACGTTCGAAATCTTCGCGCTCCCCAGCTCCGCTGCGGACGAGGAGTTCCTCGAGGGACGCCAGGTCCGCTTCGGTGAGAGGCTTGCCCGATCGGAGTTTCTGCAAAGCCAGGTTGTCGGGCTGGTAGCGGAGGTAGTCGCGCACCTTGGCGTTGAACCGGTCGGTGTCGGTCCCCGATCGCAGTTCGGGCATGGCGCGTTCGACGACCTCACCGAGCGTGTCCTGGAAGTCGGTGTAGACGATCGTGCGCTTCTTCTTCTCCAGGAGACCGACGAGCGACCGCAGTTCCTTACGGGCGTATTCGAGCATCGGAGGCGTGATGTCCTGCCACCATTCGTCGGACGCCACTTCGCGGAGCAACGTCTCTTTGGCAGCTACCTTCGGGATGGACAGCTGCTCGAGCAATCCGTCGGCGATCTCACGGATGGGCGTCTCGTACTTCGGCAGCGCACCGTCGCCGTAGAGCACCGACAGTTGCCCTCGCAGGATGACGAGGTCGAACCGCTTGGCCATCTCGTCGCTGTCACGAACTGCGGTGGGGAGATCGGCCAGTGATTCGACGATCTCCGCCGCCTTCTGCTCGTTCAGCGAATCCCACGCGCTGCGATCCGAGTACTTTTCGACCTCGCGGCGCCGCGGCCGCACCAAGAAGTTCTCGGTGTTCATCCCGAGGACGGTGCGGTGGAGCCGGTCGGCCGTCTCGGTCCTCAGAGCCGGATAGTCCGCGGTCTTGTTCAACGCGACGAGCATGTCCGTTCTCGCCTCGAACAACCGGGCCGACAGGGGGCGCGTCATCGTCCCCTCCGCCGCGTCGGGGCGCTGCTCGAAGAACTCGAAGTTGCCGCACAGATCGAAGATGAAGAAGTCTTCCTTGTCCTGTCCTGGGCCGTAGAGGTCCGGGCACAGACGCGTGCCACGACCGACCATCTGCCAGAACTTCGACTTCGATCGGACCGGTTTGAAGAACACCAGGTTCACCACTTCAGGGACGTCGATGCCGGTGTCGAGCATGTCGACGGAGATCGCGATATGAGGCTCTTGATCGCGTTGCGAGAACTTGTCGATCAGGTCCTGCCCATGCGAGACGGAATGCGTGATGACTCGCGCGAAACTACCCTTGTACTGGGGATAGTTGTAATCGAAGCGGTCGGCGATGAACTGGGCGTGCTTCTGGTTCTTCGCGAAGATGATCGTCTTCCCGAGCCGATCCCCGCCCGCGACCTTGTGCCCGCGGGTCATCAGCACTTCGAGTGCCTTGTCGACGGTGTCGGTGTTGAACAGCCACTTGTTGACCGCTTCGGCGGCTACTGCGTCCGGCAGTTCGTCCTCGTCCGCGTCGTCACCCCAGTCGGTGGACTCCCACCGCTGACGTTCTTCTTCGGACAGCTCACTGCGCTTGATCCCCTTCAAAGGAAACGCGAGCGGTACCGTCACGGCGCGCGGCGGGACGAGATAGCCGTCGGCGATGGCATCGTCGAGTTCGTAGTTTCCTGTGGGAACGCCGGTTTCGAGGTTGAACAACTTGTAGGTGTTGTAGTCGACCTCGTCCTTGGGAGTGGCAGTGAGTCCGAGTAGAAGCGAGTCGAAGTACTCGAAGATGCGCCGGTACTTCTGGTACACCGAGCGGTGTGCCTCATCGATGACGACGAGGTCGAAATGCCCTGAGCCGAAGCGCCGTTTGCCGTCCTCCATTTCGTTGATCAGGCCCATCATTGTGGGGTAGGTCGCGACGTAGACGCGGCCTTCGGTGTTCTTGTCGGTGAGCAGGTTGACGGGAGCCGAGTCGGGTAGGTGGGTCTTGAAAGCGTTCACGGCCTGCTTGACGAGAGCAACGCGGTCGGCGAGGAACAGCACCCGCTTGACCCAATTGGCGCGCATGAGCATGTCGGTGAGCGCGATGACGGTTCGTGTCTTACCTGACCCTGTTGCCATGACGAGCAGCGCCGCACGCTCGCGGTCGTTCTCGAAGTGCTCGGTCACCTGTCGTAACGCCGCTTCCTGGTAGGGGCGGCCGGCGATGTGCTTGGGGATTTCGATGGATGCGAGCGGTTTACGGGTGCGACGGCGCTGCATCTCGAGCGTCAACTCGTCGCGCGTGTGGAAGCCTTCGGTCGGGCGCGGCGGATAGTGCAGGTCGTCCCAGATATAGGTTTCGAAACCGTTGGTGTAGTAGATGACCGGACGCTGTCCGTACTGCGCTTCGAGCCGGTCGGCATACAGCTTCGCCTGGTGCTGGCCCGATACAGCGTCCTTCGAGGTGCGCTTGGCCTCGACGACGGCCAGAGGCAGTCCGTCCGCGCTCCACAGCACGTAGTCGACGAATCCGTTCTTGCCGTCGGGCATGCCGGTGACGGGCACTTCCTTGCCCACCCTGTCGTCCGACCATCCGGCCTCGGCCAGGAGGAGGTCGATGATGTCGCGGCGGGTCTGCGCTTCGTCGTAGTCGTGGGTGTCGGGTACAGCGCGAGCCGCCGCCTGCGCTTCGGCGACCTGCTGCTGAAGCTGCGCGACGAGCTCTTCGAGGTTCTTGGTGACGAGTTCTTTGGCCTCGATCTCGGCGTTGCGCCCTTCGAGCTGCTCGATGAGCAGGCGACGCTGCTCTTCGGCGTCCTCGAGCTGCTGATCCTTCTCGGCGAGCTGGTCTTCGAGTTTCTTGAGCTGGGCCAGCGACTTCGCCACCACTGCCCCACCGCCGGGCTTGGGAAGTCGTGCCGGATCGAACTGCGCGGTCGGGGCCGGCTTGCTGCTGAGCTGAGTGGCATAGGTGCGCGCGAGCCACGACAGGATGTGGAAGAGCTCGGCGAGTACTCGGCGACCGACGTCCTGCGAAACCGGTTTGGCTTCGTGAACGGCCTTGTTGCCGTACTCCCGGATCAGGTTCATCTTCGGAAGCACTTGCGGAGGAACGACCGTCTTGAAGACCGGGTCGTGCAGGCGAGCCGCGAGGTCGCTCTTGTAGGGGACCTGGATCTCCTCGACTCGGTACAGCCACTTGACGACGAGCTCGACGGTGCGGCGTGCGTAGAAACAGGTGGTGCGCGGGTCGAACAGGGCGTCGCGCTCGGCCTTCTTCGCCTCGGCGTGCAGCTGCGGCCACTCGGCCTGAAGGAAGTCGAAGTTCCCCACCATGCCCTCTGGTCCTCCTCGCGCTCGGGTCGTGCCTGTTCGACCCATCGTGCCTGTATCGATGTCGAGCCGGGTGACGCTACACGGCAGATCCGACAATGCTCTGTGGGACCGTCACCGTTCACAACCTTCAACACACTCTCACGCTGTTAAACTTTGATACATCAAACTTTGATAGCTCGCGTCACGATGTAGGGATATCACCGCCATGGCCGACGTCCGAAGGCGCTTTTGGGAGCCCGACCTCGCATCGGGTCTGGTAGCACGCGATCGCCGCGGTGGCACTTACGAGACCTATCAGCTGGACCTCCTCGTCACCCGCGCGGTGGTGTTGCCTCCGGAGGTGACTGCACGAGCAGCGGTCACAGAGCGAGAGATCCGCAGTCTCAGCACCGGGCCGGGCGCAGCCGGCTTGGCAGCTCTGTCTCGTTTGCTGCTGCGGTCCGAGGCGATCACAAGTTCGATGATCGAAGGAATCGCACCGTCACCCCAGCAAGTGGCATTGGCCGAATTGGCCCAGAGCGAAGACGTGCGCGGATTCAGCGCGCAAGCACGGCTCGTCGCAAACAACATCACGATCCTTCGCCGCGCCTCGAACGAACTCGTCTCCACAGAGGCGGTGACAGTCGGCGACATCGAATCACTCCACGCCGCACTGCTACCCGACGAACGGCATCACGGATTGCGTCGAGTCCAGAACTGGATCGGCGGCACGAACTGGCATCCGCTGGATGCCGAGTTCGTTCCTCCGGCTCCCGAACTGGTGCCGAGCCACATGGAGGATCTCGTCGCGTATCTGAACGGCGGGCTTCACGGACCGCTGGTGCAGGCGGGATTGATCCATGCCCAGTTCGAAACGATCCACCCGTTCACCGACGGCAACGGCCGGGTCGGCCGGGCGTTGATCCACACCGTTCTCGCGCGGCGCGGACTTTCACCCGACGCGGTACTCCCGATCAGTTTGGTGCTGGCCACCCTCAGCGAACGGTACGTCGACGGCCTCACCGCGTACCGATACCTCGGTGACGCCACCGCCTCCGAGTCGATTGAGGGCGTCTCCGCGTGGTTGAGCCTTTTCATCGAGGCCGCGCACATCGCCACCGAGCAGGCGCGGAAGCTGGCGGACGACGTGGCAGAGCTTCGATCGTCGTGGTCCGAGCGATTGACCACATTCCGCACCGGACGGGGATTGCGTCCCGAACCACGTGCAGGTTCTGCTACATCGCGACTGCTGGATCGCCTCCCCGAGGCCCCAGTTCTGACGGCGAGAACGGTGGAGAGAATTCTCGAAGTCTCGTTTCCGGCGGCACGGGCTTCCCTGGAGGAACTCGCCGAAGCCGGCATTCTCTCCCGTAAGAGCGTCGAGCGCGGTACCACCGGGTACATCGCGCGGGAGATCCTCGACTTGGTGGGGCTGGCCGAGCGTCGACTCGCCAGCACACGTTTCGACACGCGAATCTCGCCACCTCACGGTCGCGCGCCTGCGGTTCCCCGCGGCAAGTAGAGAGCCGTCACGAACTTGTCGGAGGGTTGTGCAAATCTGTCCGGCTCTCGTACAGGCGAGTGCACTCCGTACGGAACACCACGTATCCGCGGAGTAACGACGTTGACAGGAAACCGCCTTGTCCGAGTACATCCCTCCCTCTGCCGACCTTCGTTGTTGGAGGTTCCAGCCGCAGCATTGGCAGCACCGGTTGGCGAGTGATAGCGAGCGTTCTGGAACCTCAACGCTCGATTTGACCGCACAATCCCCTTGTGTGTCAACCCTTTTCGTGGCCCCGGAAAACGACGTACCTGGCCCGGCTTCAAGAGCCCGATGGGGAAGGGAAGTTGCATGTCTTTGTCGCACTGCGCTTTCTCTCCTGCAGCGGAAACTCCGGTCGTACGCTCCGGGACAGATGAGCAAGCACGACCACCCTGCTTCGGAGCCGGCCGCTCACACTGTTGAGTAGCCTGCTCCGTTGTAGGGGGTTTCCGAAGAGTTCGACGCCGCAGAGGCCGAACATCGTTTATAAGGACTGACCATATAAAAGTTGATATACCCTCGGGACGAACGCGTGTTCGAGTTGACCTTGGATGTGGTCCGTGCGGGTAGCGGATTGCATGTTCTAATTCCCTATTTGCCTCTATATATTTTCGCAGATCAGAGCGATATTCGGAGGAGTTCCCTACCATCGCATCTACTACTACCAATCAAATAGACACTCAAGTCTGTATATGATTGTCTATTTGAGGCGGCGCCCTGACCCTCGAGCTGGCTGCCAGATAGGGCGCGCACAGTCAAGACAGCGTCGGGACCGACCGGAAGGCGCGCCTTCGCTCACGGCAGTGGTGCACGCAGACCGCCAGCCGAGGGAGTCCTGCGGGTAATCATTGCCGATCCTTCGAAAA
The DNA here is from genome assembly GCF_000278445.1 of Rhodococcus sp. R1101. Classification (NCBI taxonomy): domain Bacteria; kingdom Bacillati; phylum Actinomycetota; class Actinomycetes; order Mycobacteriales; family Nocardiaceae; genus Rhodococcus; species Rhodococcus sp. R1101. The sequence goes on along the minus strand of NZ_AJVB01000001.1, from coordinate 55,813 downwards.
CAGTTTCGAGTTGACCGTGGCCGACGGCCATGCAATCATCCCTCCACCGGCCTGAATATAGGTCGACCCCGGAAGGTGCTACCAACACCACTCCGGGGTCTGGGCACACGACAGAAAGAGCTGTCATGCACCGTAGGGTGGATTCTATCCACACGCCTTCCAGAGGCGAGCATCAGCAATCAGCCGCGAGCGCGCTGGCCCGCGCCGGCCGATTCTTCACCTGGCCACCAGGTTCATCACCGACGCTCTGACTGTTCAGCCCTCCGACCGTGATGGCCGGAGGGCTCGAGTCGTTTCCTGCGCTTCGACGTGCACGAGGGCCGTTCCGGTATCCGAGGCACATCGACGCATTCGTCGCTCGTCTCCCACAGTCCGACGTCAGCGCTCGACGCTGCGAACCGGGGTGCCATTCCTCGCGTTCGAAACCGACTGGGCACCAGTACCCTTCGTCTCCACAGCTGGTGGTGGAGCACCCGATCGTGAGGGTCGACACGAACGACCGGGTCCAGTACAAGCCACACGTCCTCTGCGACGTGGGGCCAGAAGTGCTGGCCGAGACGGTCTATCGGGGCATGGCGACCGGGCAGCCTTGGGGAAGGGGACGACAGGCTCAGGGACCCGAAGGTCTCCGATCGGTCATGCACAGCCGACCGCAGGACGCCCTCTTCTTTCGTCTCTTCTCAGGCCGCAGCGTTTCGTTCGATCTCGCCGAGCACGGCAGCAGCGAACCACCGGTTGTGGTACTGCTCGTACGGACCCTTCCCCTTCGTCACCAGCTTCTCCATCAAACGACGGATAGGAAGTCCACTGCCTACGAGCGCATCAAGTTCCGCGACGGCAGTGTCGTCCGCGGCATGAGCAACCAATCGGATCGCGTCCCCGTCGGCCGACGCGAGCCGACTCGGAATCAGCTCGACCGCCGTCGCCGACTGCTCCAGCGCCTCGATCGACGTACCGCTCTCTTCTTCGAGCGCGGAACGCGACACGTACAGCGATATGAACTCTGCTGTCAGATCGTCGCCCGAAGCGTCGGCTCGGTCGACGAACAACACTTCCATCGGGCCGATGTTGAGCGTGAACAGCCGTGAGCCGCGGTTGGTGGACGGCAGGCAGCTCAGCGTCCACCGCTCGACCACTTCGGACGCAGGATCAGGAAAAGCGCATTCGAGGTAGGCCGAGATCAGACCGATGGACCCCACGAACATCTCTTCGTCGCGTTCGAGCCTGCGGAAGTTCTCTTCCGAGGCGGCCGGGTTCAAAGCCATTGTTTTCCTTGCTATTCGAAGTAGTCCTCGTCCACTGCGACGATGGTGAATGTTCGGACACTCTGTACGCCGACGCCGTATTTGATCATCAGTTGCGCGAGGCGTTGCCCGTCGATGAGCACGATTCGGGTGTTGCCTGCCGAGTCGGAGATGTTCTTCGCGAACTGGATCGCACCTTGGGAAAAGAAACTGGTGGTGATGAAGATTCCGCGGTTCGCGCCGACACCCTGGAGCGCGCCGGCGAACCCTTGGACATCGGGTCGCTGCACCACGTTGCCTTGGGCGTATCGCTTGGCTTGGACGTAGACACGGTCGAGACCGAGTGCATCTTGGTCGATGACGCCGTCAACGCCACCATCTCCGCTACCACCGATTCGCTGCACAAGTTTCTCCGTGCCTCCATAGCCCATCTTCACGAGGAGGTCGAGGACGGAGTGTTCGAGAAACTCGGGTGCTTGTGCGCGGAGTCGCTTGATGAGTTCGACGCCGACATCAGCGTGCAGTCGTCGTTCGCCGGCTTCCATCTGTTCAACCGGATCGAGGTCCGATTCGGCGACCTCCGCCGAGGAGGCCAGGGGCGCCGGGGTTCTCGTCTGCGGTTCGTAGGCCTGATAGGCAGGGAGAGCCTGCAGTTCCTTCTCCGTGAAGCCGTTCGGATATTGCTCGATGAGCGCACGACCGACATCGGTGATCTGAAAGTGTGCCCGCTCCGGCTTCGTAACCGCCTCGGCACGGGCAAGAGCCGATGTTGCCCACCCTACGCGATTGTTCGCCCGTCCTTGTCCACTCGGAAGCTGTTCCGCAAGTTGGGTTTCGGTTAACTGCATGTACTCGAACACCGCAGCACGCAGCGGACGACGAGCCCAGACTGCGCCATCGGACAGCACCTTCAGCACTGGCAGCATGAACTGCTGCCAGACAGGGACGGTGATTGGCTGTGGCAGGGTCACAGCTCACCCCGGAAGGCGCGGGATTGGAGAGACAAGAACAGCGAGTTGAGATCGTCCAGCGCCGAGAGGTGCTGTGATCGAGCGTCTTCTATGCGTTTACAACGCTCAGCAAATTGCTGCTGCACAGCTTGATCGGCGTCGGGGATCCGGATCGCCTGCACTTCCTTCGCGTTGATATTTGCCATTCCGACGATGCTCTTGCACATACCTCGCAGCACAGCTTTTCCGTACTTGGAGTTCAAAAAAGACGAGATATACTCTGGCGAATTCCCTTCTTTCACCCGCAACCGCACCAAGTATCCGGCGTAGGAGACTGGTCGATCACCTCGGAACACTGCCGTCTTGCCGACCAGCTCAGCACTGTTGGTCCGGTTGAATAGAATGTCACCCGATCGCACCGTGAACCGCGCGACCTTTTCCGCCGGAAGGTCCATGTACTTCAGATCTGACAAGTCGATCCGGCCATCATAAGTAATATTTCCCATTCTAAGGACGGGAAACTCACCCTCGGAACCGCTTTTTTCGCTGGTTCCATACTGAGCGGACTGAAGCATCGCACCAATCGTGGTCCACTCAATTTTCGCAGCATCTGCAGATGGATCACCGAACATGTCGATGAAGATTGCTTGGGTCAGTTCGTCGAGGCGGGCGATCGCTTCGCGGCGCTTGGCGCGGAGGGTGTCGGCGTGGTCGAGGGTCTGCGCGATCCGACGCTGCTCATCGATAGGAGGGAGTAGGACCAACAACCGATACGCGTCTTCGCGATTCAACCCCGGAATCGCTGCAGCTCGGTTGAGCCGCGTTAAGCCGAGGGAGCCTAGACAATGATACAACCAACGCAGGTTCACGTCTGTCGCAGATTCATCGACGTAGTACGTGGTGTCTATTGGCCAGCAAGGCAGTTCCGAGTAATTAACTTCGCCGAGGGATCCCTTACGGCCTACGACGATAGTTGGCCCGGTAGTGAGAGATCTGCTATGGGATCCAACGATTCCGTTAGACCCGTATACCGAAAATTCGCCAGCCTGCCTGGCCCCCTGCGGCAGACTCTTGCCGTACTTAAACTCGCAGATCTCACCAAGCTTAACTTTTGCCCACGCGCTCACTCCACACCCCCGGCCAGCATCTCCCGCAACTTCGCCATCCCGTCCACGATCTCATTCTCGAGCCGGTCCAGCTCGTCCAGGATCTCCTCGGGTGCACGGTGTTCCACTTCCTCGTGGACGATTTCCTTGTAGCGGTTCAGTGACAGGTCGTAGTCCTGCGCCGCAATGTCGTCCTTGGGGACGCAGAACGACTGCTCCGTACGCTCACGGCTCAGTTCACCGTCGTTGCGATCGAACCAACGCTTCAGCACATCCGGCAGATTGTTCTTCGCGTGCTCGTCGTCGGACAGTTCACCCGCGAGAACACCCAGCTTGCTCTCGTCGAGCAGCGGAGTGCGCTTGTCGTCCAACGAGTAACCATCGGACTGCACCTCGTAGAACCACACGTTGTCGGTGCCGCCCGAATCCGTCTTCGTGAAGAAGAGAATCGCCGTCGAGACACCCGCATACGGCTTGAACACACCCGACGGCAACTTCACCACAGCGTCGAGCTTGTGATCCTCGACCAGAATCTTCCGTAACGTCTTGTGCGCCTTCGACGAACCGAACAGCACTCCGTCGGGCACGATCACCGCCGCGCGACCACCCGGCTGCAGCAACCGAAGAAAGAGTGTCATGAACAGCAGTTCGGTCTTCTTCGTCTTGACGATCTGCTGCAGATCCTTCGCGGTGCTCTCGTAATCGAGGTTCCCTGCGAACGGCGGATTCGCAAGGATCAACGAATAGGCACCCGCGTCATCGGTATTGGCCTCTGCCAGCGAATCGCGGTAGCGAACGTCGGGCTGTTCGATGCCGTGCAACAGCATGTTCATCGAGCCGATGCGCAGCATCGTGTTGTCGAAGTCGAAGCCGTGGAACATGTCGTGGTGGAACTGCTCGCGACCCGCGCCCGAGTTGATCTCGTCGGCATGGTTCTCGCGCATGTACTCCGAGGCAGCCACGAGGAAGCCGCACGTACCCGAGGCGGGGTCGACGATGCGGTCGCCGGGCTTGGGCTGCGTCATCTCCACCATCAACTGGATGATGTGGCGCGGCGTGCGGAACTGCCCGTTCTGGCCGGCACTGGCGATCTTGGCGAGCAGGTACTCGTAGATGTCGCCCTTGGTGTCGCGGTTCTCCATCGGCACCTTGTCGAGCCGATCCACCACCCGCACCAGCATCGCGGCGTTCGGGATCGTCAGACGCGCATCCTTCATGAAGTGCGCGTACGTCGACTCCTCACCACGCATGTTCTTGATGAAGGGGAAGACGCGCTCGCCGACGGTGGAGAACATGTCGTCGGCCTGCATGTTCTTGAACACCGACCAGCGCAGGTCGTTGTAGTCGCGGCCCTCTTCGTCGGTGCCGATCGGGAACGGGTTGCCCTCCGGATCACGTCCGAGCATGTTGGCTTTGTTCAGCGCACGAGTCTGCTCGTCATCGAGACGCCTGATGAACAGCAAATAGGTGATCTGCTCCATCACCTCGAGCGGGTTGGAGATGCCACCCGTCCAGAACGCGTCCCAGACCGCGTCGACCTTGCTCTTGACGTCACCGGTAATCACTCGGCGCTACCACCTTGTCCTGCTCGAAGGAGACCAACAGAACTGTATAGACGAGGTGGCCGACACGTCCCCACCGGGAGGTGCAGCAAACAAGTACGTGATCACCTCCGGTGCGCTCGTCGCCAGTGCGCGGCTGGGCGACTCCGATCTATGGACGACGGGGAGGCATCGAGTCCGACGTTGTGTGCGAGGAAACGCCGAGAATTCGACAACAACGTCGGACTCGATTGCACCCGATCGTGTTTCCCGCGTGGCAGATGTGCATACTGTTGCGGGTCGTTCAGGGGGAACGACCGCGACGATCGGGGGGATCATGACCGACCTCAGCATGCCCGCAGCCGGCTCCGACAGGTTCGAGGGTCTGAGCGAGACGTGGCGGTTCCGCTTCGGATTCTTCGCCGCATACGGCACACCGGGGTTGACGAAGACGTCTCCCGAGTACACCGCGGCCTTCCGCGCCCTGCCGATGCGGCAGCGAATGAAGCTGAACATGAACCTGCTCGGGTTCCTCTTCGGCATCTTCTACCTGTTGTACCTGCGCTTGTGGAAGAAGGCGCTGGTGGTGTTCGGCGTCGGTATCGTACTCGGCGTCCTCACAGCCGCGCTGGCGCTGCCCTCGGCGGTCGACACGGCTCTCACGTTCGGCCTGTGGATCTTCGTCGCGAGTCGCGTCAACGTCTACCACTACGAGAACCGGGTGCTCGGCTGGCAGACGTGGAGCCTGTAGGCACAGGCTCCGGCGTGCACGTCTCGTCGAGAAAATCATGCAAGATCGACAGGACCTGCGCATCCGTCGGGAGTCCCGCCCACCCCGCGCCCCGGCAGGTCACATTTGCGCCGCGGGTAGGCTCGGGACCCGTGTCTGATGCCCTCACCGTCGACGACGAACCCATCGAGTCGTCCTCACGCTCGTTCCGGCGCGCGTTCCAGGATCTGCGCGAAGGCTTCAACCACCGCGAACTGTGGTTGCTGCTCGGCTGGCAGGACATCAAGCAGCGCTACCGCCGGTCGGTGCTCGGCCCGTTCTGGATCACGATCGCCACGGGTGTGTCGGCGATCGCGATGGGTGTGCTCTACGGCACGCTGTTCAATCTCGATGTCCCGGAGTTCCTGCCGTACGTCGCGCTCGGCTTCATCATCTGGAACCTGATCAGCGGTTCGATCCTTGAGGGCTCGGACGTGTTCATGTCGAACGAGGGCCTGATCAAACAGCTGCCGACGCCGTTGAGTGTGCACGTCTACCGGCTGGTGTGGCGGCAGATGATCCTGTTCGCGCACAACATCGTCATCTACATCGGCATCCTCATCGTCTTCCCCCGTCAGCTGTACTGGACGGCATTCCTCGCCATCCCGGCGCTGGCGTTGATCGCGATCAACGCGGTGTGGGTGTCGCTGGTGTTCGGCATCCTCGCCACGCGCTACCGCGACATCGCGCCGCTGCTCGGCAGCATCGTCCAGCTGCTGTTCTTCATGACGCCGATCATCTGGACGGAGAAGACGCTCGAGGGCACCGGCAACGAGGGCCGGGCGCGGATCGCCGAGCTCAACCCGCTGTACCACTTCCTCGACATCGTGCGGACTCCGCTGCTCGGCGGCGACCAGCAGCTCTACCACTGGGTGATCGTCCTGATCATCACCGTCGTCGGCTGGGGTGTGGCCCTGCTCGCCATGCGCAACTACCGCTCGCGTGTCGCCTACTGGGTCTGAACCGGTTCGAGCCGGATCAACTGTGAGCGGTTGATCGGCTCCCGGTCGGTGATGCGGAAACCGACGGCCCCGAGCTCCCGGTAGGTGTCCGTCTCGGTGAACCGGTGGGGATCGAACCGCCACCACACGTTGTTCGGGTGCCACACCCGGAAACCGGTCTCGCGCTCGCCGTCGGCGATCACCCACAGCACTTCGCATCGGGCGGCCGCGCGTCGGGCGAGTTCCGAAGGTGGGGCGTCGGTCGACCACAGGTTGACGCGGTCGACGGCGTCGTCTCCCAGCCCCACATCGTCGAGGCCCTCCACCGCGTCGGGCCGGGCGTCGACGACCGCGCGCAACGACGTCGGCGCCCACGAGACGCGTGGTTCGAAAGCGACGCAGTCGCCGGGTTCGGAACGAGCAATGAGCCGGTCGGCGATCGCGCTGTAGTCCATCCCGCCGGGTTTGCCGAACGGTTGTCGCTGCTGCACGTAGGCGGGGGCGACGCTGACGGCGACGGCGGTCAGCACCGCCAGCGTCGACCACCAACGCGTCGCGAGGGTGGCTGCGGCCCAGCCCACCAGCAGCACCATCGCGGGGACGGTGAAGGACAGATAACGCTCGAGGTACATGTTGTCGCCCAGCAGGGAGTAGCCGAGCAGCAGCACCATCGGTACGGCGAAGCCCGGTACCGCGAGCCAGAGTAGGGTGCGCTCCCCCGCGTCCACGCCACGACGACGCGCGGCGACCACTGCGGCGACGGTGAGCGCGGCGAACAACGCAGCCGTCCACGGGGCCTGCGGGAACCACTGATCGAGGACGATCGTGCGGACGATCGTCGAATCGAGCGGAGGAATCCACGCGACCTGCTCGGCCTGCGAATACGCGAGCAGCACGAACGGCACCGACAACGCGCCACCCACTCCGGCGGACAGCAGGAACGCGCCGCGTTCACGGCCACGTGCGGCCACGGTGACGGCGTGCGCGACGACGACCGTCGCGCAGTACACGAACATCACCGTCGTTATCGGCAGGACGAGTGCGTACAGCGCCCACCACCGTCTACGGCCGGTCGTGCACCCGAGCGCGACCAGCAGCGACAACACCGCGACCAGCGCCGCCGCGAAGGCATAGGACCGCGCTTCGGTGGCCGCCCAGGTCACCCGCGGCGACAGCGCGAACAGCACCCCGGCGGCGATCCCCACGCGACGACCCGCCAGCACCTGGCCGGTCGCCGTGACGGCTGCGGCACCCACCCCGAGCGCGAGCACACCGGGCAGGCGGGCGGTGAACTCGTCGACGCCCACGAGGGAGAACCAGTAGTGCAGCAGCAGATTGTGCAGGCCGTGGACGGCGTCGATCCGGGTGTGGACGCGGAGCATCCCCTCGACCGACCGGTCGGCACTCGAGATGGTGGCGGCCTCGTCCCACCACAGCGAGGGGACCCACGAGAACGCCCCTGCGACGAGCACGGTCGCAACCCCGATCAGCAGGGGAAGCGACCATGCCCTCACGGTTTACCCGTCGATGCCGTACAGGCGCGCCCAGTTCTCGCGGCTCGTGAGCTTGGGGAGCGCTTCCTGCCAGACCGTCTTCATCCGGGGCGCTTCCTTGCGGAGCTGCCAGCACACCTTCGCGGCCTGCTTCGCGAGGTCGACGGCGGTGTCCTTGTCGCGGTGACGCACCCGCACGGCGTTCTGCGAGGCGTCGGTGACGACGGCCTTGTCGAACAACGACACGTGCCACCACGATGCGAAGTGAGCGGGAACGGTGACCGTCCGGCGGTCGACCTTGCCGGCGAACTGCTGCACGGCACGCTTGAGCAGCACCAGGCCCTCGCGCTTCTTGTCGGGCTCGAACTGCCAGACCGACATCTGCGTGTGCGGATCGGATTCCTTGCCCACCTGCGCGGCCGGAAGCGGCTTCGTCTCGGGATAGCGGTCGCGCAGTTCGCGCAGTTCCTTCAGCACGGACTGGCCGCCGTCGTAGAGGAGGTCCGGTCCGGCGAGGAAGTCCTCCGCGGCCTTGATGAAGGTCGCGGCGAGACCGTACTGCATCGAGACGATGAGTTCGCTGATCTTGCGGAACAGGTACTTCGACATGTCGTTACCGTCGAAGCGCCCGTAGATGGACGAGACGATCAGACCGTTGCGGATGCTGAAATAGCGCGCCCAGTCGTCGTAGTCCTTCAGATAGAAGTCGGCATGCCACACACCCGCATTGGGCAGGGTGACCGTGGGGTGACCGGCGTACCGGGCACGGATGCCGTATTCGATGTCGTCCCACTGGAAGAACAGCGGGATGGGCAGACCGCAGTCGGCGATGATCTCGGCGGGCAGCAGGCAGGTCCACCAGCCGTTCCAGCCGGCGTCGAAACGCATGTCCTGCTTCTTCTTCACGAGGTCGATACCCATGCGTGCACCCGGAGTCAGTGCGCCGGCGGTGATCTCGTCGAGCACCTCACGCTCGGCCGAGACGTGCAGGACCTGGGGATTGCTCAGCGACAGCATCTGGGCGCCGACGATCGTCGGCTGCACCGTCATGTTCGCGAAAGCGTTGAGACGCAACACCGATTCGGGTTCGCACAGGATGTCGTCGTCCATGACGATGACGTTGGCGTGCTCGGCCTTGGCGGAACCGGTGATCTCGTACATGCCACGCGAGAAACCACCCGCGCCACCGAGATTCGGCTGGGTCAGGTAGATGAGCTTGTCGCCGAGCTTGTCGGCGACCTCCGCGAACGCCGAACGCGAGCGCACCTGATCGGTGCCCTGGTCGACGATGCACACCGCTTCGATGTCGGCCATCGCCCCGTCGTCCGAGGCAAGGGTGCCGACGGTGACGGTGCAGTCGTCGGCGCGGTTGAACGTGCAGATGACCACGGCCGCGGGACGCAGATGCTCGGGGGCGGCCACCGTCCAGCGTGCATCGGAGACGAGCACCGACCCGTTGCCGGCATCGACGGCGAACCACATCGCACCACCGTCGACGAACCGCTCGATCGGCAACTCGAGGTCGAGCTCGCCCGAACCCGACACCGTCTCGACCGTCACGATCCGCTCGCGTCCGCGTGCATCGGACGCCCACACGGTGAACTCAGCCGTACCGGAGCAGCCGTAGGTGAGCTGCAGGTTCACGGTCTTCACGTCGGTCCAGCGCTGCCAGAACGTCGCGGGAAAGCGGCCGAAATAGGTGTTGGTGTGGGCGGTCGCGCCGTCGGCGAGCTGCAGCCCGTAGCGGTCGGACGCCGCGCCACCCTTCGTGTGGACGTACATCTTCTCCGGCACGCGCGGCGACAGAGATGCGAAGACGCCGCGCTGGACGATCAGCCGGTCGCGGCGCACCGGTTCGGTGAGAACCTCGTCCAGTGTGTCCGCCTCATGTCCGATCGTGCTTGTGTCGCCGGCAGCTGCCTGCTCCATCGGGCTACTCCCCGCTCGTGGTCGATCCGCTGTTTTCGATGCGACAGTAGCAGCGGAAACAGGAGCTCCACGGTTGCGTGCGTCGTGTACCGGTGTTTCGACCCATTCGCGAATTGTGCCGGGACCGCCCCGAACGGCGCGGGTTATCCGCCCAGAACGCGTTCGACGCGCCTGTAGGCGGCCTCGGTGGCCTGTTTCTGTGGTGTCCACCACTGCTCGTTGGCGCGGTACCAGTCGATGGTCGCGGCCAGCCCCTCACGGAAGTCGCGGTAGCGGGGCTCCCAGCCCAATTCGGTGCGCAGGCGGGTCGCGTCGATGGCGTAGCGCAGGTCGTGGCCGGGGCGGTCGGTGACGAAATCGAACTCGCTGCGGTCCCGGCCGCACAGCTCGAGAACGGTTTCGACGACGGTGCGGTTGTCGGTCTCCCCGTCGGCGCCGATCAGGTAGGTCTCGCCGATAGCCCCCTCGTCGATAATCGTCCACACCGCGCTGTTGTGGTCGTCGACGTGGATCCAGTCGCGCACGTTGGTGCCGGTGCCGTAGAGCTTCGGCCGCACGCCGGTGAGCACGTTCGTGATCTGGCGGGGGATGAACTTCTCCACGTGCTGATAGGGGCCGTAGTTGTTCGAGCAGTTCGAGATGGTCGCGCGGACGCCGAACGAACGCACCCAGGCGCGCACCAGCAGATCCGAGCCGGCCTTCGTCGACGAATAGGGGCTCGACGGATTGTAGGCGGTGGTCTCGGTGAACTTGATCGGATCGTTCAGCGGCAGGTCGCCGTAGACCTCGTCGGTGGAGATGTGGTGATAACGCACGTCGTACCTGCGGACGGCCTCGAGCAGGGTGAAGGTGCCCACCAGATTCGTCTGCACGAACGGTCCCGGATTCGCCAGCGAGTTGTCGTTGTGGGATTCGGCGGCGAAGTGCACCACCAGATCGGTCTCGGCGACGAGCCGGTGCACGAGGTCGGCATCGGCGATGTCACCTTCGACGAAGGTGATCTTCTCGGCGACAGGGTCGAGGGAGGCGCGGTTGCCGGCGTAGGTGAGCTTGTCGAGCACGGTGACCTGCACGTCCGGTCGTTCCGCGACGGTCTGGTGGACGAAGTTCGCGCCGATGAAACCGGCACCACCGGTGACGAGCAGCCTCATTGGCGCAAGCCTACTCATGCGAGACTGTCCGGCATGCGCGGAATCATCCTCGCGGGTGGGACGGGCTCGCGTCTGCATCCGATCACCCAGGGCGTGAGCAAGCAGCTCGTGCCCGTCTACGACAAGCCGATGGTCTACTACCCGCTGTCGACGCTCATGCTCGCCGGGATCCGCGACATCCTCGTGATCACCACCCCGCACGACGCCGAGCAGTTCCGCTGGTTGCTCGGCGACGGCTCGCAGTTCGGGGTGAACATCACCTACACGATTCAGCAGTCGCCCGACGGGCTGGCGCAGGCGTTCGTCCTCGGCGCCGGTCACATCGGCACCGAGCCGGTCGCATTGATCCTCGGCGACAACATCTTCTACGGCCCCGGCCTGGGCACCCAACTCACACGGTTCGCCCACATCGACGGCGGTGCGGTGTTCGCGTACCGGGTATCCGACCCGTCGGCCTACGGCGTGATCGAATTCGACTCCACCGGCCGCGCCCTGTCGCTCGAGGAGAAACCCGACGACCCGAAGTCGCACTTCGCGGTGCCGGGGCTGTACTTCTACGACAACGACGTCGTCGGGATCGCCCGAGGATTGAAGCCGTCGGCGCGCGGCGAACTGGAGATCACCGACGTCAACCGCACCTACCTCGAAGCGGGGAAATTGCAGGTCGAGGTGCTGCCGCGCGGTACCGCCTGGCTCGACACCGGCACCTTCGACTCGCTGCTCGACGCGTCGAACTTCGTGCGCACCATCGAACAACGTCAGGGATTGAAGATCGGTGCGCCCGAGGAGGTCGCGTGGCGCCTCGGGTTCATCGACGACGAGCAACTGCGCGCCGCGGCCGAGCCGCTGGTGAAGTCGGGCTACGGCAGCTACCTGCTCGATCTGCTCGAACGAGGAAAGGACCGCTAGGTGCACTACCGCGAACTGAAGGTCGCCGGGGCGTGGGAGGTCACGCCGAAACAGTTCGGCGACGACCGGGGTGTGTTCCTCGAATGGTTCAAGCAGGACAGTTTCACCGACGCCGCCGGCCGCCCCTTGGAGCTGGCGCAGGGGAACTGCTCGGTCTCCGCCGCCGGTGTGCTGCGCGGCATCCATTACGCGGATGTGCCTCCGGGACAGGCGAAGTACGTCACGTGTGTGTCGGGGTCGGTGCTCGACGTCGTCGTCGACCTGCGGGTGGGGTCGCCGACCTTCGGGCAGTGGGATTCGGTGCTGCTCGACACCAAGGACCGACGCGCGATCTTCCTCTCCGAGGGCCTCGGTCACGGTTTCCTTGCCCTCGAGGACAACTCGACCGTCGTCTACCTGTGCTCGACGGGCTACAACCCCGACCGCGAGCACGAGGTGAACCCGCTCGATCCGGAGATCGGGATCGATTGGCCGACAACGGGACCTGACGGCAGGTCGCTGACCTACGAACTGTCGGCGAAGGACCGGGCGGCACCCACCCTGGCCGACGCCCGCGACGCGGGTCGTCTCCCGCACTTCCAGGGAACGAGTAACGGTTTGTAACATCCCGGCCCGCTTGTCGATAGCTCTCACAGTGCGCCCTTGCCGATTTCCGAACAGTCAGGACCTTACTGTGAATGTGAATGCAACCCTTCGGCGCGTCACGAGCGCCGGCATCACGGCCGCCGTCGCAGCCGGTCTCGTTGTCACCGGCGCTTCCACCGCCTCCGCAGACCCGGGATGGACGTCGTTCACCAATACGGTGGGTATGTACCTCGATACGGGCTCGAGCGGATACGCCGGTAATGCAACACCTTTCATCGACGCGCCGATTGTGCTCCGAACCGACCCCGCCTCCCCCGAACTGCCGCTGTGGGTCGGTGGTATCGGCTCCCCGTTCTGCCCGTGCACCGTGCACTGGCACAACGAGACCACGGGTGAGCGCGGGAAGGTGCCCGCGAACAGCAACCTGCTTCCTTCGGAGACCGGAGCCGGGAAGATCTCCGCATACGTCACCATCGACGGCAATGTCAGCTTCACGCTCGTGCGTGGCGTCGCCGGCTGGACCGCTCGATAGCCCCGATCCGGTTGCTTCGACGGCGGTCGGCGCGGTCGAAGCAACCGGATCACCGAGCGAGTGCCGCACGAATCTGTCCGACCACCCCGTCCGGGTCCTGCGTCAACATGTGCCAGGTGAATCGCAGAACATGCCAACCCGCGTTGATCAGGACGTTCTGTCGAGCGGTGTCGTGACGATGACGCTCCGCGTCGCGATGCCACGCCCAGCCGTCGATCTCTATCGCTACCCGATCGGTCTCGAACGCCACGTCGATCTCGTATCCACAGCTCATGACGTGCGCACGCCAACCGGTGAAACCCGCCTGTCGTAGCAGCCGGTGGAAGATCCGTTCGGCTCCGGAGTGGCCACCATCACGAGCCGTGCAGAGCAACTTCTCGGCGGCACGAGAGCCTCGTCGTCCCGGATTCCTCAGGTGGGACCGCTCCAGCAGAGGCAACGACGTATGGCGTTGCAACGCCCTGTCCATGAGGACCGAGCCCTCCCGCAACTCCACTGCCGCCTCCAACACGGTGAGCGGCACCCCGGTGACCTGCAGACCGCGGACGATCCTGACGTCGTCGGCGGGGAGGTCCCTGCGACGCAGTTGTACGCTGCGGTTCCTCACGATCGCCCGGCAATGCGGGACGGTGACGAAATGACGCGCCGGCGGTCGATCGAGGATTCCGTGCCACCACGCAGCGCTCGGACCCCATGCCGTCGCCGCACGTCCCGCACCGTAGACGGCGGCGCGAAGGTGCACCGAAGGGGTCCGCTCCCGATCGGCACGGAGATACACACCGGGAACCAGTGAGACCCATTCACCCGACCGCACGTAGTGATCGATGATTGCGATGCTCAGACCACACCGCACCGCCTGATCGCGGGTGACGACACCGTCCTGCCTGGCCATGATCGCGTGTGCTCGGGAGCGTGACATATCCGGTTCGACGCCGCCGGAGCCGGACCGGTTCCACACGGCTCGGATCTGGTTGGTCCGACCGTGTATGTCGCCGTCGAACCAACCAGATCAGCGCAGGCGGAAGATCACGACCCGCTGGACGACGAAGTTGATCACCGTCGCGACGCCCTGGGCGACGACGAAGGCGAAGGGCGTGACCCACCACTCGTCGCCGAGGGATTCGTTGAGTACGCGGTTGATGCCGACCTGTGCGGCGAAGGTCACGGCATAGAGGACCACCACGGCGGCGAAACGGACGCGGCTGGGCGGGGCCTTGAAGGTCCAGCGGCGGTTGATCAGGTAGGCGGTGGTGGTGCCGGCCACGAACGACAGGGCCTTCGCGACGTCGCGGGTCACACCCAGCGCCATGAGCAGGACGTACAGGCCGTAGTCGACGATCGCCGAGAACCCACCGGTCAGGACGAACCGCGTGAGCTGCGTCTTCAGGTCCAGCGCTTCGTCGGCCGTCGAATCGGTCAACGGCAGTTCGGGAGCCAATGGGGCGTGATGCTCCGGCAGCGGCTGCACATGGTCGTGGGATTCCGGCACGCAGACGAGGGTAACGCCCGTGAGGAACAGCATCTTGCCGGGTGACCAGGACACACGGGTAGCCTTTATCCCGATGTCCACGACAGCTACGGAGCAGGCGAGCGAGCCGCTCCCCACCCAGACCCGCACCCTGACCGGCTGGGGGCGCACCGCGCCGACCACCGCAGAGGTGCTGTCCACTCCCGACGTCGACGTGATCGCGAAGGCCGTTGCGCGAGTCGCGGAAGACAACGAGACGAAGCCGTCGCACCTGCGGCGCGGCGTGATCGCACGCGGGCTCGGACGCTCCTACGGCGACCCCGCGCAGAACGCGGGCGGACTCGTCGTCGACATGACGGCGCTGAACAAGATCCACAGCATCGACCGCGAGTCGCGGCGCGTGGTGGTGGACGGCGGCGTCGATCTCGACCAGCTCATGCGTGCCGCGCTGCCGTTGGGCCTGTGGGTTCCGGTGCTGCCGGGTACGCGTCAGGTGACGATCGGCGGTGCCATCGGCTCCGACATCCACGGCAAGAACCATCACAGCGCGGGCAGCTTCGGCAACCACGTCAAGTCCATCGACCTGCTCACGGCCGACGGTCAGGTCCGCACCTGCACGCCCACCGGACGCAACTCCAAGCTGTTCTGGGCCACGGTCGGTGGCATGGGCCTGACGGGCATCATCCTGCGCGCGACCATCGAGATGACCGCCACCGAGACGGCGTACTTCATCGCCGACGGCGTGGTCACCTCGTCCCTCGACGAGACGATCGCGGTGCACAGCGACGGTTCCGAGGAGAACTACGACTACTCGAGTGCCTGGTTCGACGCGGTTGCCGCGCCACCGAAGCTCGGCCGCGCCGCTATCTCGCGTGGATCTCTCGCGACGCTCGATCAGCTACCGAAGAAGCTGCAGAAGAACCCGCTGAAGTTCGACGCGCCGACCCTGCTGACCTTCCCGGACATCTTCCCGAACGGCCTGGCGAACAAGTACACCTTCTCGGCGGTCGGCGAGGTCTGGTACCGCAAGTCGGGCAACTACACCGGCAAGGTCCAGAATCTGACGCAGTTCTATCACCCGCTCGACATGTTCGGTGAGTGGAACCGCGCCTACGGCCCGGGCGGATTCCTGCAGTACCAGTTCGTGGTGCCGCCCGAGGCGGTCGACGAGTTCAAGAAGATCATCGTCGATATCCAGCAGTCGGGGCACTACTCCTTCCTGAACGTCTTCAAGCTGTTCGGTGAGGGCAACAAGGCGCCGCTGAGCTTCCCCATGAAGGGCTGGAACATCTGCGTCGACTTCCCGATCAAGGCGGGCCTGAACGAGTTCGTGCGCGAGCTCGACAAGCGGGTCCTCGAGTTCGGTGGTCGCCTCTACACCGCGAAGGATTCGCGGACCGACGCGGAGACCTTCCACGCCATGTACCCGCGGATCGACGAGTGGCTGAAGGTGCGCCGCTCCGTCGACCCCACGAACGTCTTCGCCTCCGATATGTCCAGAAGGTTGGAACTCCACTGATGATCAACGCCGTCGGCAATCCCCAGACCCTGCTGCTGCTCGGTGGCACCTCCGAGATCGGCCTGGCCATCGTCGAGGAGTACCTGCGCAAGGCACCGGCCCGCGTGATCCTCGCGGCCCTGCCCGGCGACCCGCGTCGTGAGGACGCCGTCGCCCAGGCGAAGTCCGCAGGCGCGACCCAGGTCGACCTGATCGACTTCGACGCACTCGACACCGCGAGCCACCCGGCCGTCATCGACAAGGCATGGAAGGACGGCGACGTCGACATCGCGATCGTCGCTTTCGGCCTCGACGCCGACGCCGAGGAGCTGTGGCAGAACCAGAGCACGGCCGTGCGGGTCGCGGAGGTCAACTACACCGCCGCTGTCTCCGTGGGTGTGCTGGTGGGCGAGAAGATGAAGGCGCAGGGCTTCGGCCGCATCATCGCGATGTCGTCCGTCGCGGGCGAACGCGTGAAGCGCGCCAACTTCGTCTACGGTTCCACCAAGGCCGGCCTCGACGGTTTCTATCTCGGACTCGGTGAGGCACTGCGGCCGTTCGGGCCGCGCGTGACCGTCGTGCGCCCCGGCCAGGTGCGCACCCAGTTCAGCGCGCACGTCGACGAGGCGCCGCTCACCGTGAACAAGGAAGACGTCGCGAAGCTCGCGGTCGCGGCCTCCGATCGCGGCAAGGAGATCGTCTGGGCACCGGGCACTTTCCGGTTCGTGATGATCGTGCTGCGTCACCTGCCGCGCGCGATCTTCCGCAAGCTGCCCATCTGACCCCCTGCCGGTACCGGTGGTGTCAGTAGGCTCGGCTCCTGTGACAGACGCGAGCAGCACCACCATTCCCGTCGCCCCACTCCGGAAGATCGCGACGACCGCAGGCCGTCTCACGATGGCGGTGGTCGTCGCGATCGTCGTGTCCGCGGTGGGGCTGTTCGCGTTCGACCGAGTGCAGTGGCCGGCGTTCAATTCGTCGAACGTGACGCAGGCCGTCACCACCGTGATGCAGTTCGCGGCACTCGCCGTGCTCGGCCTGTCGATCTATCTGCTGCGTCGCCGCAGATGGGTGACGGGTGCGCGGGTGCTGTCGTGGGCGGCGTTGTCGGGTCTGGTCACCGCGACCCTCGGGATGCCGCTCGCCGCGACCCGCCTCTACCTGCACGGCATCTCCGTCGACCAGGAGTTCCGCACCCAGTTCCTCACACGACTGACGGACAGCGCGGCGTTGCGCGACATGAACTACGCCGACCTGCCGTCGTTCTATCCGGCCGGGTGGTTCTGGGTCGGCGGTCGCGTCGCGAATCTGCTGGGCATGGACGGCTGGGAAGCGTTCAAGCCGTACGCGATCGGCTCGTTGACGGTCGCAGCGGTCGTCGCGCTGGTGCTGTGGTCCGAACTGGTCCGCTCCGATCTCGCGGTGCTCGCTGCTACCGCGACGACGCTGGTCGTGCTGGCCTACGGTTCGCCGGAGCCCTACGGAGCGGTGATCGCCGTGCTGGTCGCGCCGGCGTTGGTGCTGGCCTGGGGTGCGTTCGCACCCGTGCGTGTTTCCGGTAGTTCCGACTACCGGAAACGCGCACGGCAGGGTTGGGGCGCCGTGGTGGGGACGGGCCTGTTCCTCGGACTCGCCGCGACTTTCTACACCCTCTATCTCGGCATCGCGGCGTTCGCGGTGACGGTGATGGCCGTCGTCGCGGCGTACCTCGCGCGTCGCGCCACCGGGTCGTGGCGCGCGGTCCTCCCGGTGCTCGTCCGTCTCGTGGTGATGGCGTCGATCGCGGTGCTCGTCGCGTTGATCGTGTGGGCGCCGTTCGTGTTCGACGTGCTGGGCGGTAATCCCCCGTCCGAGTCCGGGACCGCGACCCACTATCTCCCCGATGCCGGTGCGCGACTGCCGTTGCCGATGTTCCACATGTCCCTGATCGGACTGCTGTCTCTGCTGGGCACCGTGTGGCTCGTGGGCCGCGCGTCGTCGTCGCATCGGGCGCAGGCGCTCGGCCTCGGCGTGATCGCGGTCTACCTCTGGTACCTCGCGTCGATGGCGTCGACCGCCGTGGGCAACACCCTGCTCGCGTTCCGGCTCGAGGTGATCCTGCTCGTACTGCTCGCTGCCGCAGGCACATTCGCCTTCGTCGATTTCTCGCGGTGGATCAGCCTGGCCACCAGCGAGAACCCGCGCGTGCGCCGGGTGCTCGTGGCTGTGGGGGCTCTGGGTGCGCTGGCGTTCGCGCAGAACATTCCGCAGGTACTCGCCGGCGAGATCACCGTCGCCTACACCGATACCGACGGGGCCGGCGAACGCGCCGATCAGCGACCCGCCGGTGCCGCGTCCTATTACGCCGAGGTGGATGACGTCCTGCTGTCGCAGTTGGGCGGCGAGCGTGACGACCACGTGGTCCTCACGGCCGACACGTCTTTCCTCGCCTACTACCCGTACTTCGGTTTCCAGGCCCTGACCTCGCACTACGCCAACCCGCTGGCGGAGTTCTCCGCGCGGGCCGCAGCTATCGAGGAGTGGTCGGAGCTCTCCTCCCCCGGCGAACTGCTCGCCGCGTGGGAGGAGCTGCCGTGGAGAGCCCCCGACGCCGTCGTCTTCCGACAGGGCGCCGAGGGCTACACGCTGCGTCTGGCCGAGGACGTCTACCCGAACGATCCCAATGTGCGGCGGTACACGGTGACCTTCCCCAAGGAACTGTTCGACGATCCCCGATTCACCGTGACCGAGGTGGGGCCGTTCGTCGTCGTCACCGCGACGGGCGAATCGGCATGATGCGACGAACTCCGATGTCGCGCAACCACAATCCACCCCATACCAGAATTCCGGTGTAGATCGGGAAGAGAGTCGTGCTGACGATGGGCTGTTCGGTGAGCAGATTCGTCGCGACAGCACCGCCGAGATAGCCGGTGAGGAGTACGGCGCCGAGGATTGCGGTAGGCGGCAGGACGTAGGCGATCAGGCAGACGAGTAGGACGACGCCGAACACCCGGTTGAGGCTCGGGTCGAACCCGAGATCGGCCATCGCTTCCTGCACCTGCGAAACGTTGGCGATGTGGATGATCGAGTCCCACAGCAGAAACAGGACGACGAGACCGCTGACGATCAGGCCTGCGATGCGGGCGGCGCGTGAGGGTGCCGCGGCGATGTCGTCGCGGGTGCCGGTGGTGGATGCGGTGAAGGTATTCATGACGGCCTCCTGGTAGGTGGGCAGCGGTGCTGTCGCAGATACCGACCGGGCAGGAGCCGGAAACTCATCGCCGCTGCGGTAAGGTCGCGGCGAGTCGTACGGGGGGTACGACGGAATCGGGGGATTCATGAGCGACGTTCTGTATGTGCCGATCCGACGCCGCGACAGTTCCGGGCACGTTCGGCTCGAGATGCGCACACTGCCCGACGGCCGGCTGGCGTTGCCCGCCTACACCTCACCGAAGGAACTGGCCCGCTGCTGCGGACCGCAGCAGCCGTGGATGGGCGTCGACAGCACAGGGCTGCAGGAGATCCACCGGACCACCGGGTACGACGTGGTCCTGCTCGACGGCCGACAACCACCGCCACCCCCGGTCGGGGACGACGACCGTCCGTTCGAGGCCCCACTCGGCAGGAGAGAGACCCGGTGAGCATCGACATCGGCGACCTCGACACGGTCGCGAAGCACCTGGCGACCGGAGCGATGGGCATCGACGAACTCGGATCCGATCCAGCACCGATACCCGACGCGGGTGCCGCCACAGCACTGCTCGTCGACACTCTCGGGTCGATTGCTTCCGCGCTGGACGCAGCGGTCCGGTCGCTGGCCGATGCAGCAGACGCCGCCCAGGACAGTCTGCGCGCCTACCAGGACGCCGAGTCGCACACTGCTCAGGAGATGGCGAAGGCCGGTGAGGGATGAGCCTCGACACCCGAGTCTTCGGCGACCCCACCTCCTGCTATGCATGCGCGGATTCGCTCACTGCCCTCGCCACGGGTGTGAACGACCGACTGAAGGCGGCACGCGACGGACGCACCGAGTCCGAGTACGAATTCAGAAGCCCTGCGGGAGATGCGTTCCGCACGACGCTCGACCGCATCATCACGGGGACGACCGAGGCCGCAGACCAGATCGACGTGATCGCCGCTGCCCTGCGCGCATTCGCCGACGGACTCGTCACCGTCCGGTCACGCATGTCACAGGCCGAGGCGACAGCGGCGGAAGCCGGTATTCCCGTGGAGTTCGGCGTCGGGATCGGTGGGCCACTCAACGTCGATCCGAACTCGTACGACATTGCACCCCAGGTACTTCGGGCGAAACAGATCGCAGCCTACGAGGCGGCTGCGGGGTTCGTTACGGAAGGTCGCGCGGCCGAAACTGCAGCGCACAGCGCGCTCGCGGAAGCCCTGCGCGGGCCGACGACAATTCTGAAGGACGCAGAAGCCCAGTGGGGATGGCTGGTTCTACACACAGTCGGTGGGTATCTGGCTACGGCGGTTTCCGAGCTGTCGAAATGGGGAGACCTGGCCGAGGCACGCGGCGCGAACCTTGCTCGGCTGCGTGAGCTTGCCGCGGAAGCGGCGCGGTTGGGTGATCCGTACCCAGAAGCTACTGCGGCCAGGGCTGTTCGGGCCTTCCAAGGGGGAGCGGACGATGCTGCGCGGTTTGCTGCGGAGAACTCTCGACTGCTTGCCGGGCTCGGTGACAACAAGTTCGTTTCGAGTGTCGGCGGTAACCTCGGCGACCTGTTTCCCAAAGGATCAACTCTGGCGGGTGTGGGCTCGAAAGTTCCTTATCTAGGACTGGCTCTCACCGCTGGCCAGACCGCAAGTGACGTGATGAATGCCGAAACAACCGGAGAAGCGGTAAAGGCAGTCGCGAAGGATGTCGGTGGGTTCGTCGCAGGAACCGTAGCGACCGAACTAATACTCGCGAGCGCAGCCGGCGGTCCCGTCACGTTGCTCGCCGTCGGTGCCGGGGTCGGTGTCGCGTTCGGTGTGGGCGAAGTAATCGAACACTGGGACGACATCTCCGGTGCTGCCGGGTCTGCGGCACGCTGGGTGGGCAATCTGTTCTGAGGACATTAATGAACGCAACCGATCTTCCTCCGCTGCCCGACGCGGTTAACGGCGAGCCTCGCCCACCTCGCGCGCCACGCATCCACCACGTAACCGAATACACACCGGCCGACAGACATCCCCGTAAGCCGCCGAAAACACCGGAGCATCTCGGCCCCGTTCTCGAATGGCTCCAACCCACCGTGCGCGACCGATACATCGGCGCATTCCTCATAGCGGCAATCTTGGTCGTGTACCTCACCGTCATCAATGGAGACTTTCGCTGGATCCACTGGTGGATCATGTGGGTCATCATCCCTGGAAGTTCACTATTGTTGTTCTTCGGCAAGGGAAACCACTGGACCGCAGCCGGCGCCACCTGGGTCCAATGGCACGACAGCTGGGTCGATACCTACCATCTCACTCGCATCCGCTTCTCCGCTGATGGGCCCAGTCGTGTCCTGCGACTGAAAGACGCCCACGGCAACAAAATCCAATCGTTCAAGATCAGTGAGATCCAACGTAACCCCGACCTGTGGGACCTGGTCTACAACGGCATCCTCCACTCCGTCGCGTCGGGTAACTGCGACATCGACGCCAAAACCCGCCACATCCTGAAAATCCCCTACGAACTCGGGCCGCGCCCCACCCGAAGCGAACGCACCAGAGGACGACGCCGCAGATGGTGAACCCCATCGATCTACCACCGATGCCGGATTCGATCACAGGCGAACCCCGCCCACCCCGGGCGCCCCGCATCTACCACGGCACGGAATACACACCGCTCGAACGCAACCCACGGAACCCACCAGATGCACCGGACCATCTCGGTCCCACTCTCGAATGGTTCCAACCTCACGTCCGCGAAAAATACATCAGCGCATTTACCCTGATGACCATTACGGTCGCGTTCTTCACAATCTCCAACGGGGATCTTCGCTGGATTCACTGGTGGGGTGCGTGGCTCATCATCACTGCGGGTGGCTGGCTGATGTTTCGCGGGATCAGGAACCATTGGACGGCAGCAGGATCCACATGGGTGCAATGTCGCGACAGCTGGGTCGACACCTACCACCTCACCCGTATACGTTTCTCCGCCGACGGAACGAACCGCGTCCTCCGGTTCAAAGACGCTCACGGCAACGAGATCCACTCGTTCAAGATCAGCGATATTCAAGGAAACCCTGACCTGTGGGACCTCGTCTACAACGGCATCCTCCACTCCGTCGCCTTCGGCAGCTGCGACATCGATGCCAAGACCCGCCACATCCTGAAGATCCCCTACGAACTCGGGCCGCGCCCCACCCGAAGCGAGCGCACCAGAGCGCGACGCCGCAGATGATGAGCCCGCCGTACCTACGGCAGTCGTGAGGCCAGCAACTCGGCCAGGTGCGTGCCGCGCCGCGTCGTGAGGTCGCTCAGCTGGGTACGGCACGAGTAGCCGTCGGCGAGGATCACCGCGTCGTCGGATGCCGCCTCGACCGCCGGCAGCAGTTGGGTTCGCGCGACCGCCACCGACACGTCGTAGTGCCCGCGTTCGACTCCGAAATTCCCGGCCAGGCCGCAGCAGCCGGCGAGGCGCTGCACGTCGGCACCCGCGCGTCGCAACAGGGCGGCGTCGGCGCCCCATCCCATGACGGCGTGGTGGTGGCAGTGGGGTTGTGCGACGATCCGTGTGCCGTCCAGCGACGGCGGTTCCCAGTCGGCGAGGAGTTCGGCGAGGGTTGTGGTGCTGTCGGCCACGAGGCGAGCAGGTGCGGACCCGAGCAGTTCGACCGCGTCGGAACGCAGGACGGCGGTACACGACGGTTCGAGACCGACGATCGGCATGCCGCTGCGGAAGAGTTCGGCGACGGTGCGGCCCAGGATTTTCCGGGCCTGGTCGAGCTGTCCGGTGGTGATCCACGTCAGGCCGCAGCAGCGGGGTTCGTCGGTGAGGTGCACGCTGTGTCCGGCGGCTTCGAGCACGCGCACGGCGGCAACCCCGATCTCCGGGGTGAAGTACTCGGTGAAAGTGTCGACGAACAGCAGCACCGGGTCGCCCGTGCGGGATCGTTGCGAGAGGGTGTCGGCGAACCACTTCCGGAAGGTGCGGGGCGCGAACCTCGGTACACGGCGGCGGCGGTCGAGACCGGCGACGGTCAACCCGAGCGGGGCGACCCCCGGAGCGCGGGCAAGGGCGTTGACGGCGCGTGGTGCACGGGAGGCGATCGCCGCCCACTGCGGCAGCCTGCCGAGACCGTAGTGACTGGCGGGCCGCCTCCGTCCCCGGTAGGTCTGGTGCAGGACTTCGGATTTGAGGGTCGCCATGTCGACTCCGGTCGGACAATCCGACAGACATCCCTTGCACGACAAGCACAGATCGAGCGCCTCGTGCACTTCCGGCGACTGCCACGACTCGGCGACGAGGTGACCGTTGAGCATCTCCTGCAGCACCCGGGCACGTCCTCGGGTGGAGTCCTTCTCCTCACGGGTCGCGAGGAAGGACGGGCACATCACCCCGCCGGTGCCGGTGTTGTCGGCGCGGCACTTGCCGACCCCGGTACACCGGTGCACGGCCTGCGTGAAGTCGCCGCCGTCCTCGAGATAGCGGAAGGCCAGGCCCTCCCGGATCTTCCGGGCCGCCGGGACGCGCAGGTCGGCGTCGACGGGCCGCGGGTCGACGAGCACGCCGGGGTTGAGGACGTTCTCCGGATCGAAGACCGACTTCACGGCCCCGAACAGTGCGAGCGCGTCGGGTGAGTACATCACGGGCAGCAGTTCGCTCCGGGCACGCCCGTCGCCGTGCTCCCCCGACATCGACCCGCCGTATTCGGCGACGAGTTCGGCTGCCTCGAAGAGGAATTCGCGGAACAGACCCGGAACCTCGAGGGGGATGTCGAGGCGGATGTGGATGCAGCCGTCGGCGAAGTGCCCGTAGGGGTAGCCGGTGACATCGTATCCGGCGAGCAGTTCCTCGAAATCGCGGAGATAGTCGCCGACGCGGTGGGCGGGGACGGCGGCGTCCTCCCAGCCCGCGTGCGCGGGCAATCCCTTCGGGCTTCTCGCCGACAGGCCGGACCCGTCCTCCCGGATACGCCACAGCGCAGCGGCACGCGCCTGGTCCTCGACGTGCAGCAGGTCGGTCGCGGCGGCGGCCTGAGCGAGCGCACATGCCCGGTCGCGGACCTCGTCGGCGTCGTCACCGGCCAGTTCGACGAACAGCCATGCCGCACCCGAAGGGAGCGGCGGTACCGCGTCCGGTCCGCGCCGAGCGCGGACGATGTCGACGATCCGCGAGTCGAGCCCTTCGCACGCCGTGGGCCGGAAACCCAGCAGTCCGTGCGCGGCGTTCCCGGCGGCGACGATGTCGGGATAACCGAGCACGACCATCGTGCGGAAGGCGGGATCGACGACCAGCCGCACCGTCGCCTCGGTCGTGATCCCGAGCGTGCCCTCGCTACCGACGAACAGCTTTCGGACGTCGAAACCGTTCTCCGGCAGCAGATGCTCGAGCGCATAACCCGACACCTGCCGGCCGAAGCGGCCGAATTCGGTGCGGATGGTCGCGAGGTCGCGGGCGACGATCTCCCGCAACGGCTCCAGCATCGGATCCTCACCGGGCAGCGACAGGGGGTGGCCGGTGCCGGTGAGTACCTCGAGAGCGACGACGTTGTCGGACGTGCGGCCGTAACCGAGCGCACGCGCCCCGCACGCGTTGTTACCGATCATCCCGCCGATCGTGCACCGGTTGTGAGTGGACAGATCGGGACCGAAGCGCAGACCGTGCGGAGCGGCGGCGCGCTGCAGCTCGGCCTGCACGACACCCGGTTGCACCCGCGCGGTCCGGGTCTCGGGGTCGACGGAGAGAACTCGGTTCAGATGGCGCGAGAAGTCGAGGACGACGCCGGGCCCGACAGCGTTGCCCGCGAGCGAGGTGCCGGTGCCGCGGGAGGTGAGGGGAACACCCTCTCGCCGGCACACGTCGAGCGTCGCGGCGACCTCGTCGATCGATCGGGCGCGCACCACCGCCTGCGGCGGAACGCGGTACAGGGAGGCGTCGGACGAGTACAGCGCGCGCGTGGTCGAGTCGTCGCAGACCTCCCCGATGCCCGCCGCGCGCAGAGCGCGCCCGATCGGGGTGGAGGTCTTCATAGACAGCGATGCTAGTGGCGGGGACGCCGTGCCGGAGGTGGTCGGGCAGAACCGCGGAAGTGCGCCGGCAGGAGTGCGGCGGCCCTGCCACCGCGGCGCTCGCGCAGTGGCACGCGCCGGCCCCGTGACTCGACTCGCCTAGCATCGACGCTTGTGCCAGCCGATACCACTTCGCCCGGGAAAACCGATTCGTCCGATCCGGCATCGCGCGTCCGCACCGCGCGGATCGTCGCGATCGTGTCGGGGTTGCTCGGGTTCGTGCTGGCGCTGAGCCTGCCCTTCCTGCCGGTACGGCAGGAGATCAGTGAGCTGCAGTGGCCGCAGAACGGCACCGTCGACAGCGTCGAGGCGCCACTCGTCACCTACACCCCGCTCACACTGCGGGTGAGCGTGCCGTGCGCGGCGGCGTCGCAGCTCGGCACCGACGGCGGGACCCTCGTCTCGACCATTCCGTCCGGCTCCCCCGACGCCACCGCCGAGGGCCTCGTGATCCGGGCGGTTCCCGGTGAGGGCGGCGCCCCCGGCACCATCGAGGCCGTCCTGCGCAACTCCGTGCTCGTCTCGGCGCCGCTCGACGCGCCGTGCACGGCGGTGACCGTCGCATCCAACTCCGAACGCACCGCCGCCGAGATCGTGGGTGCGGATCCGCCGGTCACGGTCGAACTGGAAGGTGACGAGCGTCCCCAGGTCGTGGGGGTCTTCAGCGAGCTCACCGGCCCTGCGGAGGCCTTCCAACCCGACGGCGGCGACTCCGCCGAACGACTGTCGGTGCGCGCCGAGCTCGACTCGCGGTTCACCTCGACCCCCACGGTCCTCAAGCTTCTCGCGATGATCGTGTGCGCGCTCGCGACGCTGGTCTCGCTCGTCGCCCTGCATCGACTCGACGGGATCGACGGGCGCCGCGCACGCCGGTTCCTGCCGGCCCGCTGGTGGCGGTTCACCTCCGTGGACGTCGTGGTCGTGGGCACCCTGCTGCTCTGGCACATCGTCGGCGCGAACACTTCGGACGACGGCTACATCCTCAACATGGCGCGGGTGTCCGGTGAGGCCGGGTACATGGCCAACTACTTCCGCTGGTTCGGTGTGCCCGAGGCGCCGTTCGGATGGTTCTACGACGTGCTCGTCGTGTTCGCGCAGGTCTCGACCTCGAGTGTGTGGATGCGTCTGCCCACGCTGGTCGCGGCGATTCTGTGCTGGATGGTGATCGGCCGCGAGGTCATCCCCCGGCTCGGTGTCGCCGTCCGGCACAGCCGGGTGTCGCTGTGGACGGCCGGACTGGTCTTCCTCGCCTTCTGGCTCCCCTACAACAACGGCCTGCGCCCGGAGCCGATCATCGCGGTCGGTGCGCTGCTGACCTGGTGCTCCGTCGAACGCGCCATCGCGACCGGACGCATGTTGCCCGCCGCGATCGCGGTGCTTGTCGCGGCCTTCTCGCTCGCCGCCGGCCCGACCGGCCTGATCGCGGTGGCCGCGCTCCTCGCCGGGCTGCGCCCCCTGGTGAAGGTGCTGGTCGCGCGCCGGCATCTCGTCGGTGTCGTCGCGCCCCTCGCACCGATCCTCGCGTCGGGCACCGTCGTGCTCATCGCGGTCTTCGCCGACCAGACGCTCGCGTCGGTCCTCGAGGCGACCCGTGTGCGCTCGGCCGTGGGCCCGAACGTGCCGTGGTTCGACGAGCGGCTGCGCTGGGACGCACTGCTCACCGTCTCCCCCGACGGTTCGCTGGCCCGCCGGTTCGGTGTGTTCGTGATGCTGTTGTGCCTGGTCGTGTGCGTCATGCTGATCCTGCGCAAGGGCCGCATCCCGGGCACCGCGATCGGACCCTCGCGGCGCATCCTCGGCATCGTCTTCGCGTCGCTGCTGCTCATGATGCTCACGCCCACGAAGTGGACGCACCATTTCGGTGTGTACGCGGGCCTGGCCGCGTCGGTGGCGGCGCTCGCCGCGATCGGGGTGGGAGCGGTCGGTATCCGCTCGGCGCGCAACCGGGCGCTGTTCACCGCCGGGGTGCTGTTCGTCCTGGCCATGGCGTTCACCGGCTCGAACGGCTGGTGGTACGTCTCGAGCTACGGCATCCCGTGGTGGGACAAGCCGCCGTCGATCTCCGGCCACACCTTCTCCACGGCACTGCTCGCGCTGACGGTGCTCACACTGCTCCTCGCCGCGTGGTTCCACCTGCGCGAGCCGTTCACCACGCCACGCCCCGACCGCAACGGCAGGGTGCGGGCCCTGGCGTCGGCGCCGCTCACGCTGGTCGCGGCGGCGGTAGTGGTGTTCGAGGTGTTGTCCCTGCTCAAGGGCGCGGTCTCGCAGTACCCGGCCTATTCGATCGCCAAGTCGAACGCGGCGGCGCTCACCGGCAACCACTGCGCCCTCGCCGACGAAGTGCTCGTGGAGACCGACCCGAACGCGACCATGCTTCAGCCCCTCGACGGGGATCCGGGCAAGGCCCTGGGTGCCGGTACCGCCGTCGGTTTCACCCCGAACGGAGTGGCGCTCGACCTCACGGCCGACGCGGAGACCACCACGACCGGTGGCGCCAACACCGTCGACAGCGAGGAGGGTGGCACCACCACCTCCACGAGCGCCGGCACCGAGGGTGGACGCACCAGCGACGAAGGCATCAACGGCAGCACCGTGAAACTGCCGTTCGGACTCGACCCGCAGACCACCCCGGTCCTCGGCAGCTACCGCACCGGGGTGCAGCAGTCGGCCGAACTCGAGTCCGGCTGGTACGCGCTGCCCGAGCGCACCGCTGAGACACCGCTGCTGGTCGTGACCGCCGCGGGACGCGTGCGCTATGTCGACCCCGACGGCGTCATCACCCCCGGTCAGGACGTGGTGCTGGAATTCGGATCGTCGTCCGGGGACGACGTGACGCCGCTGGCCACGCTCGCACCGATCGATATCGGCCCGTCGCCCTCGTGGCGCAACCTGCGCGTGCCGAGCGACGCGATCCCCGCCGACGCCGACGCCGTCCGGATCGTCGTGAACGACGGTGACCTCTCCTCCGATCAGTGGGTCGCGGTCACCCCGCCGCGGATGCCGCGCATGGAGACCCTCCAGGAGGTCGTCGGATCCGACGCTCCGGTGCTGATCGACTGGTCGGTGGGCCTCGCCTTCCCGTGCCAGCGTCCGTTCGGCCACCGCAACGGTGTCGCCGAGGTCCCCGAGTACCGCATCCTGCCCGACCGCGTCGGGGCCGACGCGACGAACGGCTGGCAGGACGACATCGGCGGTGGCCCGCTCGGCTGGATCCCCTTGCTGCTGAACGCCGAGACGGTGCCCACCTATCTGAATCACGACTGGGATCGCGACTGGGGATCGCTCGAGCGGTACCTCCCGATCGATCCGGAGGCCTCCCCTGCCGAGGTCGCCACCGACGTGACGACCCGCTCCGGCCTGTGGTCACCCGGCCGCATCCGTGACGGGGTTCCGGTCCTGTTGGAGTAAGGGCGAGTGCCGTCACACCACGTCGCCGGATACCATCGACTCCCGTGCCCGACGACGTGACGACCTCACCCGCGCCCACTCCGACCGCCCCACGGTCGATGGGCGAGGACCTTCGCACTCGGTACCGGACCGCGCGGCTCGTCGCCGTCGTCGCCGGGCTGCTCGGCATGATCTCGGCACTGGCCACACCGTTCCTTCCGGTCCGCGTGACCGAGGCGACGATGTCGTGGCCGCAGGACGCGGCGGCGACCGACGTCGAGCTGCCGTTGATGTCGCAGGTCCCCCTGCAGTTCCGCGCCACCGTGCCGTGCACCGCCATCGCGGGGATGCCCGCCGACGGCGGCATGCTGCTCGCGACCGCCCCCACCAGCGGGCAGGACGCCGCGCTCAACGCCATGTTCGTACGGGTCGGCGACGAGAACGTCGATGTCCTCGACCGCAACGTGGTGGTCACGACCGCACCGCGCGCCGACGTCGAGTCGGGTGCGTGCAGCGAACTGCGGATCTTCTCCGACTCCGAACGCACCACCGCGGAGTTCGTCGGCCTCTCGGACGAGAACGGCAACCCGCGGGCCGGCGAGCTCACCGGCGACCTGCGACCGCTCGTCGTCGGTGTGTTCAGCGACCTGCCGACCGCCGTTCCCGGCCTCGACGTCACTGTGGACGTCGACTCCCGGTTCACGTCGTCGCCGACTCTGGTGAAGTCCCTCGCGATGATCCTTGCTGTGCTGTCGACGGCGCTCGCGCTCGGCGCGCTGGCCAAGCTCGACGGCACGGACGGTCGGGGGCACCGCCGGTTCCTGCCGTCCCGGTGGTGGAAGTTCACCGGCGTCGACGTCGTCGTCGTCGTCACGCTCGTCGGCTGGCACTTCTTCGGTGCGAACACCTCGGACGACGGTTACCTGCTGACCATGGCCAGGGCGGCGGAGAACTCCGGCTACATGGCCAACTACTTCCGCTGGTTCGGTGTCCCCGAAGCTCCCTTCGGCTGGTACTACGACGTGCTGGCGGCCTTCGCGAAGATCTCCACGGCCAGCCCGTGGATGCGCATCCCGGCGCTGATCGCCGGAATCCTGTGCTGGATGGTCATCAGCCGTGAGGTGGTGCCCCGTCTCGGCCGGGCCGTGCGGCACAATCGCATCGCATTGTGGACCGGCGGGCTGGTCTTCCTCGCCTTCTGGCTGCCGTACAACAACGGTCTGCGGCCCGAGCCGATCGTCGCGCTCGGTGCGCTGCTCACCTGGTGCTCGATCGAACGCGCCATCGCGACCGGTCGTCTGCTGCCCGCCGCGACGGCGGTGTTCATCGGCGCCTTCACCCTCGCCGCGGCTCCGACCGGCCTCATGTGTATCGCCGCGCTCATCGCCGGCATCCGGCCGATGACGCGGATCATCGTGCGCCGCCACCGGGAGGTCGGCACCCTGCCGCTGCTCGCCCCGATCGGTGCCGCCGGGATGCTCGTGCTGGTCGTGGTGTTCTCGGATCAGACGCTCGCCGCGGTCCTCGAGGCGACCCGCGTGCGCACCATCATCGGCCCCAACGAGGAGTGGTGGAACGACTTCCTCCGCTACTACTACCTGATGGTTCAGACCGTCGACGGTTCGCTGCCGCGCCGCTTCGCGTTCCTCGTCATGCTGCTGTGCCTGTTCACCACGCTGTTCGTGCTGCTGCGCCGCCGCCGCATCCCCGGGGTCGCCGTGAGCCCGACCTGGCGTCTGCTCGGCATCGTCTTCGGCACGATCTTCTTCATGATGTTCAACCCCACGAAGTGGACCCACCACTTCGGGGCGTACGCAGGCATCGCCGGGTCGCTCGCGACGGTCACCGCCGTGGTGGTCTCCGCGAGCGCGTTGCGGTCGCGGCGCAACCGCACGATCTTCCTCGCCGGACTGCTGTTCGTCCTGGCGGTGTCGTTCGCGGGTATCAACGGCTGGTGGTACGTCTCGAGCTACGGCGTGCCGTGGTTCGACAAGACCGTCTCGCTGAGCGGCTACCAGTCCAGTTCGCTGTTCCTGATCCTGTTCGGTCTCGCCCTCGTGCTCGTCGCGTGGCAGTACCTCCGCGAGGGCTACGCACCGCCGCCGGAGTCGCCCGAGACGAGGAAGGGCCGGCGGATCCGCGCCCTCGCGGCCGCGCCGCTCACGGTCGTCGCCGCGGCGATGGTGCTGTTCGAGGTGTTGTCGCTGCTCAAGGGCGCGGTGTCGCAGTACCCGGCGTACTCGCTCGCCCGCTCGAACATCGGTGCGGTCGCCGGTCAGACCTGCGGTCTCGCGAACGACGTGCTCGTCGAGGCGGACCCCGACGAGGGGCGCCTCGAACCGATCATCGACCCCACCGATCCCCCGGCGAACGGTGATCCGCTCGCCGGTGCTGCGCCGCGCGGCTTCACTCCCGACGGCGTGCCGTCCGACCTGACCGCCGACTACGTCGAGGTGAAGCCCGGTCAGGGCAACACCGACAACCAGAGCGTCGGCCCGACCTTCGAGACCGGCGCGGGCGGCGGCACCACGGGCGGCTCGGGTGAGCAGACCGTCAACGGCAGCACCGTACGTCTGCCCTTCGGACTCGATCCGGCCGTCACCCCGGTGCTCGGCAGCTACCAGGACGGTGTGCAGGAACCCGCCTCGCTCACCTCGAGCTGGTACGCACTGCCGGACATCACCGACGAGACCCCGCTGATCGTGATCTCCGCGGCCGGGCGCATCTGGTCGTACGACGACACCGGCGCACTGACCTACGGCCAGTCGCTGCTGGTCGAGTACGGCACCCGCCAGGCCGACGGCAGTGTCGAGGCGAAGGGCACCTACCTGCCGCGCGACATCGGTCCTGCACCGTCGTGGCGGAACCTGCGTGTGCCCCTCGCCGACCTGCCCGACGAGGTCGACGCCGTCCGTATCGTCGCCAACGACCCCAACCTCACCGGCGACCAGTGGCTGGCGTTCACGCCGCCGCGCGTCCCGACGCTCGAGCGACTCGATACCCAGCTCGGCTCCGAACAGCCGCTCCTGCTGGACTGGGCCGTGGGTCTGCAGTTCCCGTGCCAGCGACCGTTCGACCACTGGGCCGGCGTCGCCGAGATGCCGAACTATCGGATCCTTCCCGACCGTCCGCTCGCGGTGTCGTCGACCGACACCTGGCAGTCCGCCGACAACGGTGGCCCGCTCGGCTTCGCGGAGGTCCTGGCGCGACCCGAGCAGGTTCCCACCTACCTGGAGAACGACTGGGGCCGCGACTGGGGTTCGGTGGAGCGGTACGTGCGCTTCTACCCCAACGCGCAGCCGGCCGAACTGACCACCACCGAGGTGACGAGGTCCGGGCTGTGGAAACCCGCGCCGATGCGCGTCTACGAGTGACGGATGAGGCGCGAGTAACGGAAGTGACGTCGACGGGCGACACACAGGGCATGACGACCACGAGGAAGATCGCATTCACGGCAGCCCTGGGCGCGGCGCTCGCGCTCGGTGCGGTCACCGCTCCCGCAGCATCCGCGGAGCCTGTGGTGGCTACGACCCTGAGTCCGGTGATAGGCGCGGTCGGTGGGACCGGCTCCGCAGGGTGGGGAGGTCTCCTCGTCAACGAGGGCGTGACCGTCGGTGTGGACCCCGAGCGCCCCGGCTTCTCGCGATTCGGCAGCAGCTTCCAGTGCCCGTGCCTCGTGAACTGGACGAACGTCACCACCGGACAGCGTGGCACCGTCACCCTGCCGATCTACCCGCCCATCCCCTCCGCAGGGTGGGAATACCCATGGTTCGAGACCGGCTCCGGACGTATCGAGGCGGTCGTGACGACCACCGACATCACCTTCCTGCCGGGCCGGGGTTCCTGGATCGTTCCCTGACCCCGGCCCGGTGGGGCGGCGTCGGATGCACACGACGGGGGCCCGTGCACGCACTGGTGCACAGGCCCCGTCGGCAACGGCTCTACAGCGGCAGCAGGTGATGCTTCCGCGGGTTCTTGAACACTTCCTTGTCGCGAAGAAGGTTCAGCGCCTTGCGGATTTCGAGACGGGTGGTCGACGGCTCGATCACCGCGTCGACATATCCGCGCTCGGCCGCGATGTACGGCGTCGCGACATGCTCGTTGTAGAAGTTGATGAGCTGCTGGCGGACCGCCGGAGCGTTCTCGCCCGCGGCCTCGATCTGCCGGCGCCCGATCACCGCGACAGCCGATTCGGCACCCATCACGGCGATACGCGCGGTGGGCCACGCGAAGTTGATGTCGGCGCCGAGCTGCTTCGACCCCATCACCGCGTAACCGCCGCCGTAGGCCTTGCGGACCACGACCGTCACCTTCGGGACCGACGCCTCGACGTACGAGAACAGGAACCGGCCGCCCCGCTTGATGACGCCGATCTTCTCCTGCTCGACACCGGGCAGGAAGCCCGGGGTGTCGACGACGAACACGAGCGGGATGTCGTAGGCGTCGCACACGCGCACGAAGTGCGCCGCCTTGTCGGCGGCGGCCGCATCGAGCGCACCCGACAGGTACAGCGGCTGGTTCGCCACCACGCCCACCGCCCGGCCGTCGACGCGGGCGTAGCCGGTGATGATGTTCGGCGCGGTCTGCGCGCGGACCTCGAGGAAGTCGCCGTCGTCGAAGATCTTCAGCAGGATGTCGTGCATGTCGTAGCCGGAGTTGTCGGCATCGGGCATGAACGTGTCGAGTTCGAGGTCGTCGGGGGTGATCTCCGGTTCGAGACCGGGATTGACGACCGGCGGCTTCTCCTGCGCATTGGACGGCATGTAGCTCAGGTACTGCCGCACCCACTCGAAGGCGGCCTTCTCGTCGGGTGCGACGTGGTGCACGTTGCCGTACTCGGCCTGCTTGCGGGCGCCGCCGAGTTCCTCGAGGCTGACGTCCTCGCCGGTGACGGCCTTGATGACGTCGGGCCCGGTGACGAACATGTGGGCGCCTTCGGTGGCGACCACGACGTCGGTGTTGATCGGCGCGTAGACCGCACCGCCGGCGCAGTTGCCGACGATCACGGAGATCTGCGGGCACAGACCCGACAACGGCTCGTGACGCTTGCCGATCTCGCCGTACCACGCGAGCGAGGTGACGGCGTCCTGCACGCGGGCGCCACCGGAGTCGTTGATACCGACCACCGGGCAGCCGACCTTGAGCGCGAAGTCGAGGACCGCGGCGACCTTGCGACCGAACATCTCACCGACGCTGCCACCGAAGACCGTCTGGTCGTGGGAGAACACCGCGACGGGACGGCCGTCGACCGTGCCGTGCCCGACGACGACGGCGTCGCCGTACATGGCGTCGTCGCGGCCGGGCGTCTTCATCAGCGCGCCGATCTCGACGAAGCTGCCCCTGTCGAGCAGCATGTCGATGCGCTCGCGGGCGCTCGGGATGCCCTTCTTCGCGCGCTTGGCGACGGCGAGTTCGCCCGCAGGCTCCTTCGCCACCTCCAGCTTCTCGCGCAGCTCGGCCAGCTTCTGTGCCGTGGTGCTCACTTCTTCGTTCAGCTCCTCGAGGCCTCGATGTCGGCCAGCTTGCGGGTCAGGTCTTCCCCCACCTTCGAGATGTACGGCTCGTCGACGATCTGCAGGTGATCGCCGCCGACGTGTACGACCTCGAGATCTCCGACGACCTCGCCCCACCCACCGTCGGGCTGCCGGGTGCCGAAGGCCGGCTCGAGATCGATCGCGTCGTCGTGGTACTTGTCGGCCATGTACAGCACGACCTTGCCGTCGTAGGGCGCGAGATCCGCGGTCTGGATTGCGCGGTTGTCGAGCCACGACGTGCGCTGGTGCTCGATGATGCCGCCGGGGATCTGCGCTCCGCTCAACTCGAGCAGCCCCATCAGGATGCCGATCTGCTCCTCGTCGCTGCCGGCCTCGGCCAGCAGGTCGTAGGGCAGCGGCGCGTCGATCCCGTAGGTCTTCTTCGCGAACGCCGAGTAACGCTGCCAGCGCTTGCGGATCTCCTCGGGCGTGTCCTCGACCTTCTCACCGGCCATGACCGTGTCGATGAGACCGACGAGACGCACGTCCTTGCCCTTCTCACGCAGCAGACGGGCCACCGCGTAGGCGAGGACACCACCGAGCGACCAGCCGCACAGCACATACGGCCCGTCGCCCTGGATCTCCTCGACGAGCGGCAGGTACGCCTGGGCGCGGGTGTCGATCGGACCCTCGGTGCGCTCGAAACCGAACACCGGGGTGCGCGCCGGCAGGCGGCGCAGCAGCGGCTCGTACGCGACGGTCGATCCGCCCGCGGGGTGGAAGACGAAGACCGGCACGGCGTCCGATCCCTCGGCGCGGGGCCGCAGCGTGCGTACCAGACCGTCGATGCGGTCGGCGGATTCGAGGTGCTGCCGCACGGTCTCGGCGAGCTGCTCGACGGTCGACGCGGCGAGCACGTCGTCGACGGTGATCTCGCCCTCGGACCGCTCGGTCAGCCGGGCGGCGAGCCGCTCGGCGTCGGCGCGGTCGAGCTTCGGCAGCGGGTTGAAGATGCCCTTGGCCGACTTGCCGGTGATCACCGCCCAGGAGGCGAAGGTCAACCGTTCCGCGGCGTCGCGCGGCGGCACGTCGACTCCGCTCGACTCCTGCTCGGGTTCGGTCGCTGCCGTTGCCTCGGCCGTGGCTTGCGCTTCGGCCTCGGCGAGGATCTGCTCGGCCTCGCCCACCGCGGTGGTGTCCTCGACCTGCGGGAGCTCGTCCCGTTCTGCAGTGGCTGCCCGTTCGGCTGCCTTCTCGGCGGCCTGCTGCTCGGCGAGCTGCGCGACCTCCTCGCGATTCTCGACGGCGTACCGCAGGTACTTCGAGACGTCGCGCAGACTCGCGTCCTTGACCGCCGACAGCTGCAGCTGCGGGATGTCGAACTCGTACTCGACGCGGTTCTTGATGCGGACGGCCATGAGTGAGTCGAGACCCAGTTCGATGAGTGGGATCTCGGCCGGCAGGTCCTCGGGCGCGTAGCCCATGGACTCGGCGACGATCAGCGTCAGGCGGTCGTCGAGGGTCTGCGATCCGTTCGGATCCCACTTGTCGCCGAACGACTCCACGACCTCGGGCAGCTCCTCGGCCTGTGCGGCGGGCTTCGCAGCAGCCGCGACGGGTGCGGGCAGCGGCTCACCGGAGGTGACGACACCCTCGTGGACGAGCGTGAAACCGTCGCCGGTGTTCGCGTGCACCTGCAGCGACGCGCCACCCGGATGCCGGGTGAGAGTCGTGGTGAGGGTGCCGGTCGCCGGGACGCCGGTGTGCGGGATGGACGCGGTGAGCGTGACATCGGACAGCACCTGCGAGGCCGCCGCGACGAGCAGCTCGGCCGTGTCGGTGACGGCGGAGGCCTGCACCTCCCAGACGTAGCGGCCGTCGGGCAGGGCGACCCGGGCGCCGGGCGCACGGCCGTTGCCGGAGGTGCCGATGCGGGCGTCGACCCAGTACGGCTTGCGGAGGAAGGCGGTGCGCGGCAGGTCGGCGTAATCACCTTCCGGCAGCAGGGTCTTCAGGTCGACCGCCTGCCCGTGCACGTACAGCTGTGCGAGGGCGGCGAGGACGCCGAGGGACTCGTCCTCCTTGCGCTTGAGCGTCTGGATGAACTGGCCGTCCTGTACACCGGCGTCGAAGGCCGTCGCCGCGACCGACATGAGCGTCGCAGGGTTCGCGTTGAGCTCGACGAAGGTGGTGTGCCCGTCGGACAGGGCCTGCCGGATCGCCTGGGTGAAGTACACGCTGTGGCGCATGCCCTTGGTCCAGTACTCGACGTCGTGGATACCGTCGTGACCTGCGCGGTAGAGGGTCTCCTGGTCGACCGAGGAGTACAGGTCGACCTTCAGGCGGTGCGGTTCGATGCCGGCGAGTTCGGCCGCGAGCTCGCCGAGGATCGGATCGACCTGCGAGGTGTGGCTCGCGCCCTTGGTCTGCAGGACCCGGGCGAACTTCTCCTCTGCCTCGGCACGCGCGACGATCGCGTTGACCTGCTCCTGCGGGCCACCGATGACGGTGTGGGTCGGCGCCGCGTAGACGCAGACCTCGAGCTGCGGGAAGTCGGGCAGCACGTCGGTGATCTCGGCGGCGCTGTACTCGACGAGGGCCATGAGACGGATGTCGTCGCCGGTCAGGCCGGACTCGGCCTCACCCATCAGACGCGAGCGCGAGCAGATGACGCGCACGGCGTCCTCGAGCGACAGTCCGCCCGAGATGTAGGCGCCGGCGGCCTCACCCATCGAGTGACCGACGACCGCGGCGGGCTCGGCGCCGTGGTGACGCAGCAGCGCGGCGAGACCGATCTGGATCGTGAAGATGCCGACCTGCGCGGTCTCGACGTCGTAGTCCTGACCGTCGTCGAGGAACTTCTCCTTCATGGAGTAGCCCGACTCGTCGTAGATCAGCTCGTCGACTTCGTCGACGGCCGCGGCGAAGACCGGGTTCTCGAGGTACAGCTGCTTGGCCATCTTGCGGTGCTGGGCACCGAAACCGGACAGCACCCACACCGCGCCCTTGGATGCGGGAGCGTCGGCGGTGAACACGCCCTGTGCGGGCTTACCGGCGGCGACGGCACGCAGACCGGC
The DNA here is from genome assembly GCF_000278445.1 of Rhodococcus sp. R1101. Taxonomy (NCBI): domain Bacteria; kingdom Bacillati; phylum Actinomycetota; class Actinomycetes; order Mycobacteriales; family Nocardiaceae; genus Rhodococcus; species Rhodococcus sp. R1101. The sequence goes on along the minus strand of NZ_AJVB01000001.1, from coordinate 18,555 downwards.
GATGGCCTCACCGTGGTTGCTCGCCACGACGATCGCGCGGGACCGGCCGTGGTTGCGGCGCGCGAGCGTGCGGGCGACGTCGACGAGCGGCGTCGTGCTGCCCTTCTCCGTCTCGAGCCAGTCGGCGAGGTCGGCGGCCGCACGACGGCGGCGTGACGGCATCGCGGCCGAGACGGCGAGCAGCACGGGCAGCTCCCGAGCAGTCTCGGGCTTCTCCTCCGTCTGTTCCTCGAAGGCTGCCGGGATGTCCTCGGGCAGCACCTCGACCTCGGCCTCGGAGGCTTCGAGATGGGCGGGGCCGGTGTACTCGCGCACCACGACATGGGCGTTGGTGCCACCGAAACCGAATCCGGACACACCCGCGACGGCCCGGCCGGTGTAACGCGGCCACGTCGCGCCCTCGGGGATGACCTTCAGATGAGCGCTGTCGAACGGGATGTACGGGTTGGGCGCCGTGTAGTTGAGCGTCGGCGGGAGCCGGTCGTTCTGCATCGCGAGAACGACCTTGATGAGACCGGCCGCACCGGCGGCGGACTCGAGGTGACCGAAATTGGTCTTGGCCGAGCCGAGCAGGACCGGCTTGTCGTCCTCGCGGCTGCGGCCGACGACACGGCCGAGCGCGTCGGCCTCGATCGGGTCGCCGAGCACAGTGCCGGTGCCGTGCGCCTCGATGTAGTCGACACCGGACGGCAGGATCTGCGCGTCGCGGTAGGCGCGGCGGAGCACGTCGACCTGAGCTTCGGGGTTGGGGGCGGCCAGACCGTTGGAACGGCCGTCCTGGTTGACGGCCGAACCGGCGATGACGGCGAGAATGTCGTCGCCGTCGCGCTCGGCGTCCTCGAGACGCTTGAGCACGACGAGACCGCCGCCCTCGGCGCGGATCATGCCGTCGGCGTCGGCGGAGAACGCCTTGATGCGGCCGTCGGGGGCCATCACGCCGAGTTCGTCGAAGCCGAGGGTGCCGGCCGGGGCGAGCAGCATGTTGACGCCGCCGGCGAGGGCGACATCTGCTTCACCGTTGCGCAGCGCCCGCACGGCCTGGTGCACGGCGACCAGCGACGACGAGCACGCCGTGTCGAGTGTGACCGACGGGCCGTGGAAGTCGTAGAAGTACGACACGCGGTTGGCGATGACCGCGGTGGAGGTGCCGGTGAGCGCGTAGGGATGCGCTGCGGACGGGTCGCCGACCGCGAGGAGCATGTAGTCGCTCGCCGAGCTGCCGATGAACACACCGACCGAGCCGCCCTTGAGCTCGCTCGGCGGGATGTGTGCGTGCTCGAGCGCCTCCCAGGTGAGTTCCAGCGCGAGACGCTGCTGCGGGTCGACCATCTCGACCTCGCGCGGCGACATCGCGAAGAACTCGGCGTCGAAGCCCTTGACGTCGCCGAGGTAGCCGCCCTTGGTGTTGGCGTTGCGGATCGACTCCCACACCGCCGGGTCGTTCTCGAACTCCGACCAGCGGCCTTCGGGCAGATCGCTGATGCCGTCGCGTCCGGACGCCAGCAGCTCCCACATCTGTTCGGGGGTGTCGACGTTGCCCGGGAAACGGGTGGACAGGCCGACGATGGCGATGTCCTTCGAACCCGCCACCGCACCGACCGTGTACAGGGCGGAATCGTCGTCGGCGGGGGCCTCGGGCTCGCCCTCGATGATGCGCGTCGCGAGGGACGCGATCGTCGGGTGCTGGTAGGCGATCGTCGCGTTCAGCGTGACACCGAGGAGTTCCTCGATCTCACCCGCCATGGCGACGGCGTCCCGGGAGGACAGACCGAACTCCTCCATCGGACGATCGTCCGAGATCTGGGAGACCGGCTGGCCGGTCGCGTCGGCGATCCAGTTGCGCAGCCATTCGCGCAGCTGCGCGACCGTCATTTCAGTGTCAGACATCAACCCACCACGCTACCCGGGAAAGAGGACATTCGTTCTCACACGCTGTCCGGGAAGGCCTGCTGCTGGTAGCCACCACGCAGCGTTCCCTCGACATATGCGGTCTTGCACGCCCGCCGCGCGATCTTTCCGCTGGACGTACGGGGGATGGAACCGGCCGGCACGAGCAGCACGTCGCGCGCGGTGACACCGTGCCGGGACGAGATCGCTGCCCGCACCGCGTCGGCGATCGGCTGCGGATCGGCCTTGCCGGCACCGGGAGCGCGCTCGGCGACGATCACGAGCTGCTCCGACGAGTCGTCGGCGTCGAACTGCAGGCCGGAGGCGTCGTTGTCGAAGACCTCGCGCGGCAGCTGGTTGGCCGGCACCGCGAAGGCCGCCACGAAGCCGGGGCGCAGCGCGGAGCTGGCCTCCTGCGCGGAGAACTCCAGATCCTGCGGGTAGTGGTTGCGTCCGTCGACGATCACGAGGTCCTTGACGCGACCGGTGATGTAGAGCTCGCCGTCGATGTAGACGCCGTAGTCGCCGGTGCGCAGCCAGGTGCCGTCGTCCGGGGTGCCCTCGGCGTGGCTGCCCTCGGGCAGGCGCTTGGTGATGCGGTTGCGGAAGGTGTTGTCGGTTTCTTCCTTGCGGCCCCAGTAACCGATACCCATGTTCTCGCCGTGCAGCCAGATCTCGCCGACCTGCTCGTCGGGCATCTCGGTGCCGGTCTCGGCGTCGACGATCGCGGCCCACTGGCTGCGCGCGACGTAGCCGCAGGAGACCTGCGGGATGGCGTTCTCGGCGTCGGGCTCGACACGCACGATCCGGCCGGCGTTGAGGGCGGTGCGGTCGACGTGGATGACCTTCGCCTCGTCGCTGTGACGGGTGGAGGAGACGAACAGCGTGGCCTCGGCCATGCCGTAGGACGGCTTGATCGCCGTGCGGGGCAGGCCGTAGGGGCCGAATGCCTCGTTGAACTTGCGCATGGACGAGGTGGTGACGGGCTCGCTGCCGTTGATCAGGCCGATGACATTGCTGAGGTCGAGTTCTTCACCCGGCTTGGGGACCGCACGGGCCGCGGCGTGCTCGAATGCGAAGTTCGGCGCGGCGGCGAAGGTGCCGGCGCCGTCGGAGACGGCGGCGAGCTCGCGGATCCAGCGGCTCGGGCGGGCCACGAAGGCACGCGGGCTCATGATGGTGATGTACTTGCCGCCGACCGCGGGCAGGATCACGGTGAGCAGACCCATGTCGTGGAACAGCGGCAGCCAGGTGACGCCGCGCGACGACTCGTTCAGCTCGATGGAGTCGGCCATCTGGATGACGTTGGTGAGGACCGACCGGTGGGTGATCTCGACACCGGCGGGAACGCGTGTCGAACCGGAGGTGTACTGCAGGTAGGCGATGTCGTCGGTGCCGATGGGCGGCCGGTTCCAGGATTCGGCGACCGCGTCGGGAATGGCGTCGACGGCGATGACGCGGGGACGCTGCGCTGCGGGGAGCGGGCGGAAGAACTGCCGCACGCCGGCCGCGGACGAGGTGGCGGTGAGGATCGCGCTGGGGGTGCAGTCGCCCAGAACGGCGTGCAGTCGATCGGTGTGGCCGGGCTCGTCGGGATCGAAGAGCGGCACCGCGATGGTGCCGGCGTAGATCGCGGCGAAGAAGGACACGACGTAGTCGAGCCCCTGCGGAGCGAGGATCGCGACGCGGTCGCCGGGAGCGGTGACCTGCTGCAGGCGCGCGGCGATGGCTTTGATGCGCACGCCGAACTGGTCCCAGGTCAGCTCGTGTACCTCGCCGTCGCGTTCCCGCGAGTAGTCGATGTACCGGTAGGCGAGGTCGTCACCGTTTGAAGCGAAGTTCTCTTCGAGGTGATCGAGCAGGGTCTGCCCTTCCGGCAGCCTGATCCGCCCGTTCTCATCGATGAACTCTTCGAACCCGACGCTCAATTCCTTCTCCCTGTCGAAGCGATCCCACAACCACTCGACATGGTTGCGCCACTAACTTTTCCTCCGCGCCGGCGGATCGTCGTACCCACACCGCCCCCCACGGCTTCCGGCGGTCCACTCGTCGAATGTGTCCATCGACCCCAGATCACGGATATGTTACAGATCGGCATCATGCGCACCCTCGCGAAGTGCGGTCGCCGGGAGGGAACGATTCCCCGTACTTACGGGAAACCCAAAGATACGACATGGTCGTCTTCACGCACACATTCCGCGCCCGTCGAACGAGACGAGCGCACGATCCAATTGTGTGCGGCGGGTTTTCGGCGCCGGTACCGGCCGGCGGTGCAGCCCGTCGCCTTCATCTGCCCAGGAACGGCGCCCGGATACGTACGACCGACCGATACGAGAGCTCGTGACAAGGATCATTCCCCGTCGCGGGCCGTCGGTACACCCCCGGAGGGGGCCGGCCGTTCGCCGTGCCGTCGCTGGCACCATGAACCTCTTCTCCTGTGGCAGTCGTCGTGCGCCACGATCCCGGACGGCCGGGCACGCAGCCGAGGGATGAGTCTAAAGGCAGCCCGTCGACCGAGTGTACCGGGTGGTGAGATCGAACACTACTGACGAGTAATATGTGGGAAGGCTCACTCAGGGTGCAACCACCCGGGTCACCGACGGCGCCGCCGTCTCACTCTTCGGCGGGTTGCGGTGCGCCGTCGATCTTCTCGGCCGCCCAGTTCGCGATCCATTGCGTCGCGGTGGTGCCGTTCTCGTCCACCACATAGGTGTTGTACATCGCGTGGATCGGATTGTTGACGTACTCGAGCAGACGCGGACCGGCCGACATCCAGTTCGCGGGATTCAGCGCGTTCGGCGGCGCATCGCAGATGCTGTCGGTGGGCGCGCAGATCTGGACGGTGCGGTCGTCGAGCTCCCCGAAGCCCCCGGGGCGCGCGCCGGTCATGGTGATGCCCGGCAGTCGCAGGCCGTCGAGCGACAGTTCGGCCCCCACCCCGGCGACGGGCGCACCGATATCGGTACCCGAGACCCCGTCGCGGCGACCGTCGGCGACGAGCGCGACACCGAGGACCCGATCGGCGGGAACCGGGCCGTTACCGGCACCGATCTGCGCGGCGACGTCACCCACGATCACCGCGCCCTGCGAGAAACCGGTGAGCACATAGGTGGTCAGCGGGCACTCGGCCGAACGTCGCGTCAGGATGTCGATGGTCGCCGCGAAGCCCTCGCTACGGCTGTTGTTGTAGGACTGCTGGCCGTCCGGCGGAATAGCGATGGGATTCGAGAACTGCGCGACGTACGGCACCGTGTAGACGTCGGCGCGCTGGGCGTCGAAACGTTCCTGCAGCGGCCTGGTCACATTGAGCATGAGCGAGTACGGATTGGCGGCCGGAGCGTACGGATCGTCGCCCACCGCGGACTCCCACGTGCCCGGCACGGCGACGACCTGCACGTCGGGGCACGAAGCCGGCTGCGACTGCGGCTCCTCCGGCCCCGGCGGGGTGGGGATCGGCGACGGGATGTCCAACCGCCCTGCGAGCAGATACCAGAGCACCAGCACGATCGCCAGGACGAGCAGCGCCCCTACGACCACGATTCTGCGTCCGCGACGCTGCTTCGTCCTGACCATCTCGTGCTGTCCCCGCGCTTCCTGGTTCTAGTTGCAGTACGTCGCGCCGGCGACGGCGATGTAGGTGTCGGCCGTCGAGGAGGCCTGCTCCTCCGACAACTCGACACCACCGGCTGCAGCATCACTACCCACGAGTGCCGTCACGAACACCTTGATCTCGTCCGGCGACCCACCCTGCGCCTGGGCGCTGCAGATGTAGTCGGCGATGTTCACCGCGCCGGTCTCGTCGCTGGGCTCCACACCCTTTTCACGGAGGCCGTCGAGGAAAGCCTGCGCTCCGGGCGTGGAAGCGGGTGCCGCACCCGGACCGGCTCCCGTGTCGCCTTCGGCGCCGGGCGCGGCCGGGGCCGGGGACGCATCGCTCGTGTCGGCGTCGTCCGTGGTCTCCGGGGCGGCAGCGCCGGTGGACGTCGACGTCTCGGCCGCGGATGCCGAGGTCGACGTCGAGGTCTCGGTGGTGGCAGACGTCGTCGGCGTGTTCGTCGCGGTGGAGTCGTCGCTTCCGCACGCGGACAGAACGGCCGTGGCAGTCAGTGCCGCGGCGAGTGCGCCGAGGACGCGGGTCGAGCGCGAGCGGGTCCGTGCAGGCATGTGGTGGGGTCCTCACATCCGGATGTCGGTCGAACTGGGTCAGATGCGCCCCAGGCTACAGAGCGGCCCGTGCGGCCGGTAGGAGCGTCCCGCCTCCCACGGTTACACGGGCCGACCCGCTTCGCGATCGGCAGCCACACGAGCCGACCCGCTTCGCGATCGGCAGCCACACGAGCCGACCCGCTTCGCGATCGGCAGCCACACGAGCCGACCCGCTTCGCGATCGGCAGCCACACGAGCCGACCCGCTTCGCGATCGGTTACGGCTGCAGCTTCACCTCGTCGCCGTCGAGCGTGATGAAGCCGTTCTGGAAGTTCTGCTGAACACCCTTGCCGTTCTCGGCCGGGAACTCGTCGCTGATCGGCAGACCCAGGCGCCCCTCGGCGCCCTTCTCCGCGAGCCAGGCCTCGAGGATCTTGCCCCGGACCGGCCAGGCACCGGTGAGCGGGCTCCAATAGACGTGTCCGTGCTGGAACTCGTTGGCACGACCGTCGCGCCCTGCGGGGCGCTCGCTGGTCGTCGGGTAACCCAGGACACCCGTCTCGTAGCCGAGTTCGGCGTACTTGCCGAGGATCATGCCCTGCACCGCGTGGGCGCCGGTGCCCTCACTCCAGTACATGGCGCCGATCTCGAAGCCCTGGACCGCGCCCCGCCCGTCGGGCGTCGCCGCCTCGTCGAGGATCGGATAACCGAGGGGGCCGCCCTCCCAGCCCTGGTTCTTCCATTCCTCGAAGATCTTGCCGCGGACCGCGTGGGCACCGTGCTCGGGCGTCCAGTAGATCGCGCCACTCCGGAAGTGGTTGAAGCGTCCGCGCCCGTCGGGAGCGACGCGTTCCTCGGTGGTCGGGAAACCGAGCTGCCCGGCCGGACCGCCCATCCCCTGGTAGGCGCCGCCGATCGCACCCGCGACCGGCACGGTCGTGCCCTCGGACGAGAAGACGCGCCCGAAGCGGAAGTCCTGCACCGTGCCGCCTGCGACGCCGTATTCGGAAGTGAGGCAGTCGCCGAGCCAGGCGTTCGCCTTCGCGACGTCGCCGAATGCGCCGGTGGGGTTGCACTCGGGCTTGTCGACCCCGACGCCGAGGGTGTTGGCGAGCTGTGGCCACAGCTGGTGCAGTTCGAACTCCCAGTACTTCCACGTGTGGGTGCCGGACGGCCGGTACACGATCTGGGCGGGGATGCCCTGCTTCTCGAGCTTCGTCGCGAACGCCTGCGAGGTGAGGCGGGAGAGGATCTCGAGGCCCATGCCGGCGTAGTTGGTGCTGACACCGGGGATGCCCGACGGATCGTCGTACGGGCCGGTGGTGCCGCTGCCACTCGAGACGTACAGGCTCACGCCTTTGAGCTTGTCGGCGAGCAGGTAGGGATCGTGCGACTCCCAGCCCTCGGAGCCGGGCGCACCCCACATCGCCTCCGAGTCGAAACCGCCGGCGTCCTGCATCGCGTAGTGGATGGCTTCGGGCATGCCGAGGGTGGTCGTGGTGAGGATGCCGGACAGCGACGCCGCGAACTGCGCGAAGCCCGGGTTGCGGGCGGGCAGGAACATCGCGGCGGTGCCACCCATCGACAGGCCGACGACGCCCCGCTTGTCGGTGGTGCGCCAGTCGCGTTCGAGGAGCGGGGGAAGTTCCTTCGTCAGGAAGGTCTCCCACTTGTAGTTCTGCCCGTTGTTCTGGTCGACCCAGTCGGAGTAGAAGCTGGACTGGCCGCCCACCGGGAGGACGACGTTGACGTTCTTGTCGGCGAAGAAGGCCTCCGCGTCGGTCTCGAGCGTCCATCCGTTCTCGTCGTCGCGCGCCCGCATGCCGTCGAGCATGTACACCGAGGGGAACTTCGCGTCGGGTTTGCTGTTCCAGTCGCGCGCGAGCAGCAGCTGCACCTGGATCGGCGTGCCCATCGACGGCGAGTCGATCCACAGGGCGACGCGACGGTCGGTGAGCCAGTCGACGGTGCGGACGGTCGCGCCGGCGGTACTCGTCGGGCCGGACTGGGCGATGAGGGGGTCGGCGGTGGCCACCGACACGGTGGTCAGTCCCGCGGCGACCGGTGCGACGAGGGCCGCCGCGATCAGGGCGAGCGCACGGGATCTGCCGCTCCGCGCACCCGCACTGCGAGCCGCTCTCCTGGCCGGCCCTGTCCGTCGCTCACCGTGCTCGAGCTCAGTTCGCATCTGCATCGCTCACTTTCTGCGTTGCCGGATTCCTGCCGTGGTGCGGCTTCGGATGAACCGCGACGGCGGCAGTGGCAGGGCGTCCCGGCTGGGTGTGCCGACTCGGGGTACCGGAGTCCCGACTGTTGTTTCTACACCGGCGGCACCCCGAATCGAGGGTGCCGCGCTGTGACAGGTGAGAAAATTGTTGCAGAAAGTTACGACGCCGCCCACCCACCGGATCGGTGGGTGGGCGGCGTCCTTACCAGCAGTGCGGACCGGAGATCAGAACGCGTTCAGCGCCTCGAGGATCTGCGGGCGCGCCTTCCACAACTGATCCTCCCAGTACTTCCACGCGTGCGTGCCGCGCGCCGGGAAGTCGAAGGTGGCCGGGATACCGAGCGTGGCCAGCTTGAGCTGGAAGGCGCGGGTCTGGGCGAGGGACAGTGCCTCGAGAGCCATACCGTTGGCCGTGTTGTAGTAGCCGACGAAGCCCTGCGGGTTGTCGTGCTCGCCGGGCAGACCGCTGGCGGCCGAGATGTACAGCGACAGACCCTCGAGCTTCGGAGCGAAGACGAACGGGTCGTTGCGCAGCCATGCCGGGCTCCACGGCGGGCCCCACATGGAGTCGACGTTGAACCGGCCGGCGTCGAGCATCGCCACGCGGATGGCCTCACGCATGCCGGGAGCCGACAGGTTGAGGTAGCCGGACAGCGACGACGCGAACTTGAACTGGTCGCGGTGGTAGGCGGCCAGCGTCAGAGCGGCGGAACCGCCCATCGACAGGCCGAGGATGCCGTTGTTGTTGCGCGACACGCCACGGGTGGCGAGATAGTCGGGCAGCTGCTGGGTCAGGAAGGTCTCCCACTTGTAGGTGACATCCTGGCCGTTCAGGTTGGACGGCGCGTACCAGTCGGTGTAGAAGCTCGACTGTCCGCCGACCGGCATGATCAGGCTGACGTTGTCGTTGGAGAACTGCTGCAGGGCGTTCGTCTCCAACGTCCAGGCGTTCACGTCGTCCCGAGCGCGCAGGCCGTCGAGCATGTAGAGAGCCGCGTCGCCACCGCGCGCAGCCCACTGGATCTGAACCTTGATCGGACCCATGTCGGAGTCGACGAAGACCTCTTCGAAGCCCCCTGCAGGCGCGCGGTGGGACACCGGAGCTCCCTGCGCCGGCGCGGCGACCGCGGCGGTGGTTCCGACGAGGCCGGCAGCCACGGGGAGGACCAGAGCTGCGGCGGCGGTACCGAGCAGTCGCCGGCGAAGGCCCTGCCTCAACCTCGGGACAAAACGCATGAACAATGCTCTCTTTCTCGTCTGCGGCGTCCGCGTTCGCGTCCCCCGGATTCCGGCGAAGACGGCCGCGGAAGGCCGCCCCAAGTCACACTGCGGTCAAAACTGTAAAGGACCGCGTGATCTCTGACAAACCTCGGTTTCAACAGCTCTTGGGCACCTCTTGACTCGTAGGTCAAGGCGACGCTGCCGGAAAGTAACTCATCCGTGATGCGCCGTGATCCTATCGAGACAACAGGTGAGGGTCCAAGTCGATCTCGGTTCCGTCCGTCACCCCCGCGGCGGCGGCATCGGCAGGTCACAGCGCTGGAGCTCGTACTCCGGCACCCGTTCGATCCGGTACGAGGCGTACTCGACGGCGTTGCGCAGGTTCCGTTTGAACAGCTGCCACGTCAGTTCGGCGCTCGACGAGTCGATCATCTCACGGGTCTCGGGACACGTCAGCGCGGTTTTCGCCATCGCCACCCAGTCCTCGTCGAGATAGCCGGGCAACCACGGATGGACGTCGACCATGCCCGAATCGGCGACCACCCAGTCGGGGAACAGGATCTTGTCGTGCCCGATCCGCCCGTCCTCGAGACGCTCGGTGTGCGCGGCGAGCGGGTAGGCCAGACCCATCTGGTCGACGACCCGCACGTCCAGCCCCGTGTTCATGCTGGTCATGCCCAGGTTCAGAAAGAAAACCGTGTGCCCGGCCCCGCCCGGCGGGATGGGCTCGGGCGGCGGCACCACGTCCCACGCATCGTAGGACGGGGTGGGCAGCAGCAGACCGCCGTTCGGGGTGTTCGAGATGGCCTCGACCATGGCCCGCATACGCGGGTAATCGAGATAGTCCTCGGCCCGGATGGGGTGCCGATGCCCGGTGTTGAGGGCGTAGAAGGCGCGCTCGTCGACGATGCCGGACCGGCCCACTACGGCACCCTCGGTCATGCCGGTGGTGTTGGCCGCCGCGGCCGTCCACACGACGGTGCCGAGCCACAGCACGGCCAGCACGCCCGCGACCTGCGTCGGCCGGTTGTTGCCGATCTCCGCCCGGTCCGGGATCCGCAGAGGGACGACCGCCACGGGCAGGAGCAGGCAGAACAGCGGCGGCAGGAGGACGCGGCCGTGCATGAAGTCGCCGCCCACGCGAAGCGAGTACAGCGCGAGCACCACACCGGACCCGAGGAAGAGCACGACGACGGCGGTCGGGGTGCGCAGCAGATTCTGGACCCGCAAGATCGTGGCCCGCACGTCGCGCGGATCGGGCCGTGCGGCACCGGCGGTGAGGCCGGCGGCGTCACGGCCGGTGGCGTCGCGGCTGGTGAGGAGGACGAGCGCGGCGAGAAGCACGAGGAACAGCAGTGGCAGCCACAGCAGATACGGCGAGACGAGGTTGCCGAGATATTCGGCGCCCTGCGACCACTTCGCGCCGCCGGCGTCCTTGGCTACCGCGGTGTTCGGATAGGGCAGCCCGTAGTAGCCCATGCGCCAGATCTGGTAACCGACCGGAATCGCCCCGGCCACCGCGACCATCGCGATCCGGATGCGCAGGTCGAGTCCGGGTGCGAGGAACAACACCGCGAGGACGAGCACGGCGACGAGCGCGAGTTCGGGCCGCACGAGCGGGCCGAGCCCGGCGACGAAGGCGGTGGCGAGGATCTGCGCGGTGCCCGGCAGCCTTCCATTGCCCCCCGGTGCGGGGGTCGCCCACCTGGCCATGAGCAGCCACAGCAGAGCCAGCCAGCAGATCACCAGGCAGGATTCGAGGCCCGAGGTCGCGAAGTCGCGGGCCGGGGGCACCGCGATGTAGACGAGGACACCGGCGGGCAGGAGCAGCACGGTTCCCGAGGCCGCCCGCAGCCGCCACCGGTACAGGCGCGCCGCGCCGACCATCGCGAGGACGATCGCACTCGTCGACAGCACCAGAGCGATCGCGAGCACCACGTATTCGAGGCGGATCCCGGTGAGCCATCCACCCGCGTAGACGATGTACGTCCACGCCGTGGAGGTGTTGGCCTCCACGCGCTCCCCCGCGTTGAACACCGGTCCGTTGCCGGCGAGGAGGTTGCGCACGGTCCGCAGAACGATGAGCCCGTCGTCGGCGATCCAGCGCCGCTCCCATGCTCCCCAGAACATCAGGAGCGCGGAGACGATCACGCCCGCGGCGAACACACCGCCGGCGAAGCGGTCATGCCGAACGGGCCGGACCGTACGGGACGGTCCGGCCTCGCTGTCGTGGACGTCGCGCACGACGTCAGAAGAGGTAGACAGCACCGCCGACCACCAGGATCCACACCACCGCGAGCAACTGCAGCACCCGGTCCTGCAGCGCGATCTCCTCGGGTTCGCCGGCTTCACCCCCGTCGACGTCGACCGCGTACCGCAGGATGGCGACGACGAACGGGATCATCGAGATGGCGTACCAGTTGGACCCGGCGACATTGTCCTGCTCGAATGCCCACAGGCCGTAGCAGAGCACCACGGCGGTCGCGGCCACGGTCCACACGAACCGCAGGTAGGTCTCGGTGTAGTACTCGAGCGACTTGCGGATCTTCGCACCGGTCCGGGTTGCGAGGCGCAACTCGGCGTAGCGCTTGCCCGCCGCCATGAACAGTGAGCCGAACGCCATGATCAGCAGGAACCACTGCGACAGCGGGATCTCGGCGGCCACACCACCGGCGATGGCCCGGATCAGGAAGCCCGACGAGACGATGCAGATGTCCAGTACGGCCTGGTGCTTGAGTCCGAAGCAGTACGCGAGCTGGATGCCGATGTAGACCGCCATGACGGCGGCGAGCTGCCAGTTCGCGAGGAACGACAGTGCGATCGAGCCGACGAGCAGCACCACCGCCAGGATGTAGGCCAGTCGCACCGGAAGCACACCGGCCGCGATGGGCCGGAACCGCTTGGTGGGATGCGCGCGGTCTGCCTCGACGTCCATCGCGTCGTTGACGAGGTAGATGCCGGAGGCGGCCATGCAGAAGACGACGAAGGCGAGAGCGACGGGCAACAGCACGTCGACCTGGGTGACCGAACCGGCCGCCATCGGCGCCGCGAGCACCAGGACGTTCTTCACCCACTGCCGGGGGCGGACCGCCTTGACGATCCCGGCACCCAGACTCTTGGGCGCCTCCTTGACGGGTGCCGGTTCCTCGCTCATCGATCTCCCCACTTCGTCTCGGCCCGCGCCACGACGGCCGCGGATGCCGCACCCAGCGCGGCCCCCGCCAGTACATCCGTCGGATAGTGCACGCCCAGCACCAGGCGGGACAGCATCATGGGCGGCACGAGCACCGCGGGAAAGGGTAGCCCGGTGGCGCGGGCGAGCAGCACCGCCGCCGCAGTCGTGGACGTCACATGCGACGAGGGGAAGCTCAGCCGACTCGGCGTCGACACGTTGACCTGCACCGTCGGGTCCACCGGTCGCGGACGGCGCACGACCCGCTTGATCACGACGGACGCCGCGTGGGCACCGAACGCGCCGACCGCCACGCTCGCCCACTTCCGGCGACGGGGACGGTCGACGAGGGCACCGGCGGCGCCGATCGCGATCCAGCCGAGGGCGTGCTCACCGAAGTGCGACATGCCGCGGGCGATCGTCGTCGCTGCGGGTACGGCACCGGCGGTGGCCTGGACGGTCTGCAGCACCCGCACCTCGGTGTCGGTGCTCTTCCAGTGACGTGCAGCCGCAGTGCCGGGGTCAGTTGCCGATTCCGAAGACACGCTCCCACTCCTCCTTGCTGGTCAGGGCGGGAACCGCGTCCCGGTACCGCTTCTTCATCTCGGGGAACCGGCGCGCGAGTTCGCGTCGCAGCCTGAGCGCCTCGGTGAGCAGGGCCTGGGCCTGAGCACGGTCGCGCTTACGGTAGACGACACCCCGACCGTCCGCCGTGGTGACCGTCACGCCGTCGACCTGCGAGAGCAGGAACCACCGCGCGTCGATGGTGGGCACGTTCAGCTGCGGCCGCTCGTGGTGCTCGCGGTTCTCGGGGCGCACGTTGTGCAGCACACCCTTCGCGAGACGCCTGACCTTCGCGACCGCACCCTCGGGCAGTCCGACGGCCCCGACCTCGGCGCCGGATGCCATCGGCAGTTCGGTCGACGACGGCAGCACCACGGCGTCGGGGAAGTTCTTCCGGAGCGCGTGCACCTCGCCGAGGGCACGCGGCAGCAGGTCGAACAGGTTCTCCGGACCGGCGAGGAAGTCCTCGATGGCCTTGTTCTGGATCGCGACCGTCGAGTACTCGAGACACACGAGGTGCTTGATCGTGGCCTTGATCGTGTCGAGCACCATCGGCTTGGCGTCGCCGTGCTGGTGCAGCGCGGCCACGACGAGCCGGTTGCGCAGATGGAAGTACGCCTGCCAGTCGATGGCGTCGTCCTTGTCGCTCCACGCCATGTGCCAGATCGCGGCGCCGGGCATCGTCACCGTGGGGTAGCCGGCCTCCCGTGCCCGCAGGCCGTACTCGGCGTCGTCCCATTTGATGAACAGCGGCAGGGGCTGGCCGATCTCCTCCGCGACGACACGCGGGATCATGCACATCCACCAGCCGTTGAAGTCGACGTCGATGCGTCGGTGCAGGAGCTTCGAGTTCTCCCGGTCGCGCAGCGGCTTGGTGGAGAAGTCGTGGTCGTACTCGACGTTCGGCGCGGCACCCCACATGAAGTTCGAGCGGTGGATGACCTCGCCCATGGTGTGCAGGTGGCTGCGTTCCTGGAGGTTGAGCATCTGCCCGCCGACGAGCATGGGCTTCTTCGCGAATCGCGACAGGGCGAGCGCGCGCAGGATCGAGTCGGGTTCGATCTCGATGTCGTCGTCCATGAACAGGATGTACGGGCTGGAAGTGGTCTTCAGCGCCTCGTACATGATGCGGCTGTAGCCGCCGGAGCCACCGAGGTTGCCCTGGTCGTGGATGACGAGACGGTCGCCGAAGGGTTCGGCGGCCTCCGCGAAGTCGGCCTCGTCGCGCACCTTGCGGGTGCCCTGGTCGGGGATGATGACGGCGTCGACGACGTCCATCACCAGCGGGTCGGACGCGAGCGCACGCAGCGCCTTCACGCAGTCGGCAGGGCGGTTGAAGGTCGGGATGCCCACTGCGACCGAGGCGTGTCCGGGCGCCTCGACAGGTGCGTACCAGCCGGCGGCGTGCAGCGTGACGTCGCTGTCGGTGGTGACGTCGAACCACAGCCAGCCACCGTCCTCGAACGGCCCCAGGTCGGCGTCGATCTCGACGACCGTGTCGGACCCGCGGAACTCGCGGCCGGTGACGTGGATGCGGCTCGAGTCGGCCTTGCTGCGGTACAGGTCGACGCGGCCGTGGCCGGTGAGTTCGAGTCGCAGCACCACCGAGCCGAGCGTGCTCCAGCGACGCCAGTAGCTCGCCGGGAAGGCGTTGAAGTAGGTGCACAGCGACACCTCGGACTCGGCGCCGATCGCCAGCGTCGTCCGGCTAGTCGCGTGGGCGCGACGCGCGTTGGTGGGTGACTCCTCGAGGTAGAGCGTGCGCACGTCGAGGGGCTCGCCCGGGCGCGGCAGGATGATGCGCTGCAGCAGCGACCGGCCGAGCAGTTCGTCCTCGGTGGCGGGGGCACTCGCCGCCTCGTGCTTCGCGACGGCCGCGTGCTTGGCGGCGCTCACGAGGCGTCCCCGGCGATGGGCGCTCCCGAGTCGAAATGCGGGGCGAGGACGTTGTCGAACATCGACAGCGCGCTCGCGATCGCCATGTGCATGTCGAGGTACTGGTAGGTGCCGAGCCGGCCACCGAAGAGCACCTTGTTGTCCGCGGCTTCCTTCTTCGCGAGGGAGCGATAGGCGTTGAGTTTCTCGCGGTCCTCGGGGGTGTTGATCGGGTAGTACGGCTCGTCGTCGTTCTCGGCGAAACGCGAGTACTCACGCATGATGACCGTCTTGTCGGTCGGGTAGGTGTCGCGCTCGGGGTGGAAGTGCCGGAACTCGTGGATGCGGGTGTAGGGCACGTCGGCGTCGTTGTAGTTCATGACCGGGGTGCCCTGGAAGTCGCCGGTGGGCAGCACCTCGGTCTCGAAGTCGAGGGTGCGCCATCCGAGCCGGCCCTCGGAGTAGTCGAAGTAGCGGTCGAGCGGGCCGGTGTAGACGACGGGGGCTTCCGGGCTCGCGGCACGGACCTCGTCGCGCACCTCGAACCAGTCGGTGTCGAGCCGGACCTCGATCCGCTCGTTCTCCGCCATGTTCTCGAGCCACGCCGTGTACCCGTCGACCGGCAGGCCCTCGTAGGTGTCGTTGAAGTAGCGGTTGTCGAAGGTGTAGCGGACGGGCAGCCGGGTGATGTTGCCGGCGGGCAGTTCCTTCGGGTCGGTCTGCCACTGCTTCGCCGTGTAGTCGCGGACGAACGCCTCGTACAGCGGGCGGCCGATCAGGGAGATCGCCTTCTCCTCGAGGTTCTTCGCGTCGGCGGTGTCGATCTCGGCGGCCTGCTCCTTGATGAGGGCGCGTGCTTCCTCGGGGCTGAAGTACCGGCCGAAGAACTGCGCCACGAGCCCGAGGCCCATCGGGAACTGGTAGGCCTGGCCCTTGTGCATCGCGAAGACGCGGTGCTGGTAGTTCGTGAACTCGGTGAACCGGTTCACGTAGTCCCACACCCGCTTGTTGGAGGTGTGGAAAAGGTGGGCACCGTACTTGTGGATCTCGATACCGGTTTCCGGCTCGGGCTCGGAGTACGCGTTGCCACCGAGATGGTGGCGACGCTCGATCACGAGCACTCGCTTGCCGAGCTGCGTGGCCGCGCGCTCGGCGATCGTCAGTCCGAAGAATCCGGAGCCGACGACGATCAGGTCGTACTCACCGGTGGAGGGCTGGGGCGCTGATGCAGCAGTCACGGGAGACCAGGGTATGCGACTCCCGCGTGGGGGTGCCCTCTCGGTCCATCGGGGCCGAGAGGGCGATCACACCTACACGTACAGCCGGAGTGCGTCACGGACGAATTCGGCACCCTCCCGGCCGCCGTAGTTCGCTGCGAAACGCTCGTCCTCGACGTACATGTCGGCGAGACCGAGCACGTACTCCCGTGAACTCCCCTCGGGCGTGCCGTATCCCGGGGTGCCCGGGATCGACGACAGCCAGGCGACGTGCCGCCGGGCGAGGTCCTGTGCCTCGGGGCCCGCCGGGTCGAGTCCGGCCCCGGCCGCCGCGATCCAGTCGTGGTTCAGCTGCTCGACCTGTTTCGTCCAGTCGCCTCGCGCCTCGCCGTCCATGCCCCGCCACCAGCGGTCGCCGGCGTCGTAGGCGTCCTTGCCCCACCTTTCGACCACTTCGTCCCGGTACTGCGTGTGGTCGAACCCGTCGAACACTTCGTCTGCCACGAGTTCCTCCCCTCTCTCCGTCTTCGCCAGGGTGGTGCGAACCGCCTCGATTCGGCGGTCCAGCTGCCGGCGCTCGTGTTCGAGCAGGTCGAGATGCGTGCGCAGCGCGGTGGTCGTGTCGTCGTGCCCGGCGAGCACGTCGCGCACGACGGGCAGTCCCAGCCCGAGATCGCGCAGCAGCAGGATGCGCTGGAGTCGCACGAGGGCGTCCTCGTCGTAGAACCGCATGCCGTTGCGACCGGTCCGGCACGGCGGCAACACCCCGACCTCGCCGTAGTGACGCAGGGTGCGGCTGGTGACGCCCGCAGCTCGGGCCAGTTCCTGGATGGACCATTCGCGTGGCACGTGCTCACCTCTTCCTTCCGGCTGCGACCAGCGTGCATCGTGACGTTGCGTCAATGTCAACCCTCGTGCACCGCAACGGTGAGACGACCGGCCGGCCGCCCTTCTCGGGCGACCGGCCGGTCGTCGGTAGGTGCCGTGACGGGTTACTCGGCGCTACCCGTGGCGGGGAACCAGTCCTTCAGGAAGCTCGCATCGATCACCTGGGCGCCGAGATCCGGGGTCCACACGATCGCGCCACCGGTGAAGACCCGGAACTTGCCGATCTCGTCGGGCAGCATCAGTTCGGGGCCGATGGGCGAGCCGAGCACGCTGTCGACGCCGCCGAGGTCCAGATAGGCCTGCTCGATGGGCGAGGTGCCGCTGCCGCTGCCGAAGGGATCGGTGCCGACCTCCGGGCCGGGTTCGGGCGCCGGAGTGATCTCCGGAGCGTCCTCGTCGATACCTTCCTTCACGGTGAACCAGTCGGAACGCAGTCCCAGCTTGGTCCGCGCCTCGGCGCCGGTCGTCTCGATGGTGCGGTCGGAGCCGATCACCCGAACCCGGGTCACGCGGCCGCCCTCCGCGCCGAGATTGTTCCGGGAGAGCACCTCGAAGGCCTGCAGGTCGCCGACGCCGAACTTGCTGCCGATCTCGGCCGCGGTGAAGGTCTTGGCCCATTCACGGTTCGGGGCGACCTTGTCGCCCTCGTCCTCGACGGGCGGGAAGGCGCCGCCGGCGGAGTAGCCACCGGTGGAGGCGGAGAACTCGCTGCGCACGACCTCACCGTCCTTCATCAGGACGGTTCCGCGTGTGGTGCGCACACCGTCGTCGGTGCGCGGATCCTCGACACCCGAGCCGCCGTAGACCTGGCAGTCGGTGGTGTCGCAGGTCTGCCACTTCTCGTGACGCTTCTCGGCGAGTGCGTAGGACCGCGCGGCGATGGCCTGCGCCCGCAGGGCCTCGGCGCCGCCGGTGTCCGCCCAGCCGGGCAGGGCCTCGGCGGGAACCACGCTGCGCAGATAATCCTCGACCGAGAGGCGGTTGACGGTGCGCGGGGCGGTGCCGTCGAGCACCACACCGAGCGCGCCGCGGTAGGTCTTGTCGTCCGAGCACATCGTGAGGTGCTCGTTCGCGGGCCGGTCCTCGGCGAGGTCGATCGGGTCGACCCACGGCAGGTCGGTGGCGGCCTGCCACAGTACTTCGCCGCTGCACCCCGCGGTGACGACGACGTTCGCGCCGCCGTCCGGGGTGGGCGTCAGGTGGGCGGCCTCACCGGGCGCGAGCTGCTTTCCGGCGACGATCATTCCGGTGTCGGAATAGACGTCGAGGGTGTGGTCGTCGCGGCCGACGAGGCGCACCGCGATCATCGGATCGTCGACCGTGCCGAGCTCGGTGCCGCCGTAGTAGTGGGCGATGAT